>BNXT01000025.1 GCA_025999775.1 Bacteroidia bacterium
TACAAGCAGAGTTTTCTGCTGATTTTGATGCCATTGCATTTAGAAATATTTCCGCAAAACTTGTAGAAATTGCACAAAATAACAAAGGAAAAATCGCGAACTTTACCTCTGCAATGCAAGATAAAATCAAAAATAATGTTGGTATTATATCAGGTTTAGATACTGATATTAAAACAATGAATGATTACATTGAGGAAAATCAAGCATTAGAAACTAAACGAGCAGACTTGGAAACACACTACAAAAATTTGTTGGACAAGAAACAACAGATTGATGAACTACAACGCAAAGAGCAGAAATTAAAAGACAATCAGTCGTTTATTGATTCTTTCTATGAAAATCTGAAACAAATCAATATTAATATTGATGATACGATTTTAGATTTTTTAATAAAACTGACCGATGTGCAAAATTTGCTTTCCTACAGCGATTTGGAAAGCAAACTGAAAGACATAATCAATGCTGTTCAAAGTAATTTACAAAAAGTAAAACAGAATGATGTAATCCAATGTTTGAATGAGTTACCTTTATTGAAAACCGAATTTCTCCGGATTGAGAGTGAAATCAACGCAAAAATTGAAGAACATAACAACTTTGCGAAACAGATAAACAATGTAAATAAAGCCTTTAATGATGCTTCTGAAAAGTTAAAATCAATGCAAGAGGTTTACAAAATGCATATCTCAGAAGACAAAAATATTCTGAACAATTTTACGGAAAAAGGCGAATTTAGGATGGAAAGTTGGATAAAAACCAATTTAGCAGAATTAGACAATTTATTGGAAGATATAGAAAACAATATAAGAACAAAGATTGATGAAAGAGAAAAAATGCCCATTTGTGAAATTTTGGAACGGCAAGGGAACACAATAATTGAAAAGTAATATGGAAACAAGCAAGGATAATATACTGAATATTTTTGATTACAGCGATGGCTCGCGGGCATTAGGTCCCGGCTTGCGTTGCATTATTTGGGTACAGGGCTGTCCATTTAATTGCGTGGGCTGCACTTCACCCGAAGGGCGTTCAATGAAAGATAATATTTTGATAGAAGTTGATAAACTTGCGGAAAACATAATCAATAACAAAGCGATACAGGGCATAACCATTAGTGGAGGTGAACCGTTTCGGCAGGCGGCTCAACTTGTAAAGTTGATTAAGAGAATAAATAAGCCGGAATTAGACCTTATTATATATACCGGTTATACTGTGGATAAACTGAATTGGCAAGCAGCAAAAGACCTTTTGGCTTTGACCGATGTTTTGATTGACGGACAATATGTAGATGAATTAAACGACAACAAAGGATTAAGAGGCTCTTCCAATCAAAAAATTCATTTTTTGACCGAAAGACTGAAACAATACAAAGATTTGTTTGAAAATGGTACACGAAATGTCGAAGTTATCGTTTCGGATTCATATAAAAAGATAATCGGAGTTCCAAATAAAATAATAAACGAATTAATATAAAAAAAGTTATGAGTAATACAATCAAATGTCACACAATTCAGGAGGCTGAAAATCACATAAACCGTTTAGACCGTGAGAATAGGGCATTTCGCTCTCAAATAACGCAAGCTGAAGCAAGAGCACGTATTGCTGCCGAAAATGCAGCAACCCAGAGAGTAAATCAAGTTAAATTGGAAATGGAAATTCGTCATAAGGCTATTGTTAGTGACTTACAGACCAAAATTGAAAAGGAAGTTAACAACAAAAAGAAAGAACGTTTAAGAAAAGAAAAAGAGTATCAGGAAAAACTGGAAAAACAGTCTGCTGATTTTTATGATAAGTTAAATCAAGAAATCAAAGGAGTTAGGAATTGGACTAAAGATGCAATTCAAGGCTTGGAAAAAAACGTAAATCAACAGCTTGATGCTCAGAAACAAGATATTAAAAATATTCGTCAGCAGGTGCGTGGTTTGTACGAGAGAGAAGCAGATGCAGAAACAAAAGCAAACAATCTTATTAAAGACATTTGGGATAGATTGGATATAGTTAAAAACTCGCAACACCAAAAGTTTATACCCGGCAGATTAAATCAGATTATTGCGCACGTTCAAAGTCTTGTTAATTCCACCGACCCTGCACCTGCACGAATTGCTATTGCAAATACAGCGCTGAATGATATTTGGGATTTAGAAGATAACATAACCAGAGCACAAACAATCTTTGAAACGCTTCGCCAAATTGTAATGAAAGAGGCAGATGCGGTAATTATAGAAATGTCTAACAATAGAAAAGCGAAGACGACCGAAAAGGATGAAAATGGAAACGAAGTTGAACTCGAAATTGATTTTTGGACAGATGGAAAATTCAGCAAGTTGGAAGACGAAGCACGTAATTTGAAAAAGGAACTCGAAGAAAGGAAAGATGATGTTGAACTGAATGAAGAACGATTGAAACAGATTGGCGACCGACTATCAGCAATAAGAGAAGAACAAAACAAACTAAGGGAAGAAACCATAAACAAAGGATTTGCTTCACAGCGAAGGGCGGAAATTAGTCATACAATAGTGAACAAGCTAATAGACCAAGGTTTTAAAATTGATGAAGAAGATGAGACCGAGCATAACTATATGGGTGGCAAAGAAGAAGATTTTGATTTTCGTGAAGGAGTAATAGCGCATTTACAAGATGCAAATGGAACTGACGTAACTGTAGTTGTAGAGTCTGACGAAAACTTGAATATAAAATGGGGTATTCAACGAAATGATGAAAAAAGACTTAAGCTTACTGATGGTGCTTTTAGTGAATGGCATGACAAGATAACGGAAGTCGTTGATAAGGAACTTGGTATAAAAAGCAGCAAACCTATAGCTCCGCAAGGAACAAATGGAGGAAACACTAAAATAGCTGCTTTGGCAAATCCGAAAGCAGTTGTCAGAAAAGGTGGAGCGGCTACTGTAAAACAACAATTAAGTTTATAACATATTAAATAAGATTAATATGACAGTAAATAGAGTTTCAAATATTAAGGTAAATGATAATAACAGTTTGTTTACTGCTGTATATGGTAATGTTGCAAACGGAGAGTTTTTTATCGATTCTGATTTACGAAAATACTCTTTTGAAGAGCAACTCTATTTATATCTCAAATCTGAAGGTTATACGGTTTTGTTTTACAAAGCGTCAAATACATATAATGTATATTCATATTCAGAAGAAGATGTAAGGACGTTTATTTTTGATTTTCCTCAAGAACAGCAGGACAAGGAGAAAAAATATGTATCACAACACATGAAAACTCCTTTTGGGCTAAGCCAGAAAAACAAAATTACGGATAATGCTAAACAGGCAAATACGGAAGCCTCTGAAGAACAAAAAAGAAATGCTTATTTTGAAGACAGCCCACTAAACAAAGAAACTAATAAATCACATAATTATTGGGTCGTTAAACGAAATATATATTTATTGGACGATTTAAAGAGGTTGATTAGCCACCAAGACCCCAATAAAAAAGTTGCGTTTATTATTGCCGAAGCCGAAAGTTGTAATTTTCATGATCCTATAATTGATGATTGGATTAGTATTTATCACAGTTTCAGTGCAAAACATAAATTTTTTCTGATTTATAAATATGAAGATGCACAATCGTTGGCGCAATCATTAAATGGTGGTACCTACGAGAGATTATTTTTCAAACAAGAAAACGACGACGAACAGAAAAATCGCAAATTGATAGAAAAAACAACCTACCGTGTACCTCTGCCCGACAAGGAAGAAATAACTAATTTGGTAAATTTAAGAAGACTAAAAGAGAAATTTGATGCTTTTTCTCAGATTTCCTTTGACAAACTTGCATTAAGAATACTTCAAAAGCGGGAATTATTAAAGGATTTATATTCTTGCGACATTAACAAAGAAATAGAAAAAGCCCAAGAAAAAACGGCAAAAGAAAGGCTTAAATCATTAAGAGGAATAGATGCTGTTTTTGAACAATTAGAAAAGAGAGTTAAATCAATGAAGAAGAACAGAAAATCAAATACCCCGACAACATTTCGCCCACATTTGGTTTTCAAAGGGAATCCGGGTACAGGTAAGACTACGGTTGCTTGCCTTTTTGCCGAATGGCTACAAGAAGAGGATATATTACCAATCGGACACTTGATAGAGGCGAAATCAGGGGACTTAATAGGTAACGCTATTGGATATACTCGGATAAAGACACAACAAGTTTGTGATAAAGCCAAAGAAGGCGTTCTATTTATTGACGAAGCATACGGCTTGTTTGATGCAAGAGAAGAAGAAATAGGGGGCAATGGAAATATTTTTGGTAAGGAGGCTATTGACACGCTGATTCAATTTATGGAAAACAATAAAGATGATTCGGTCGTAATACTTGCAGGATATACCGAAAAGATTGATGAGTTATTGAACAAAGGGAATGATGGCTTCAGCAGCAGAATAGGTGCACATATCGTTTTTGACGACTATTCGCCCGATGTATTATGGAAAATTGCAAAAGATAAATTAATATCGTATCAGCTAACTAACGAGGCAGAAACAATAGTACAAAAATATTTAAGAAAAAAACATAAAAAAAGACATCGAAATTGGGGCAATGCTCGTGTCGCTGAACAAATAGTTCAAGATATTCTTATTGAATTTGATAATACGGAAGATGATAGTATAGATGTAAAACATATTCCTGCGGATTGTCAAAGGATTGCCAATCCGATTACTGATTTGTCTCATTCTAATGGGTATAAACAGTTAATAGACAAGTTTGTTGGTTTGTCTTTTATGAAGAATGAGATAAACGCTATCTTCAATACAATCAAAGCAAATTTAATACGGGAGCAAAAGAATTTAACAACAGTAGAACTTATTGATAAATTCAATTTTGTTTTTACTGGAAACCCGGGAACAGGAAAAACAGAAGTAGCAAGATTGTTGGGTGAAATACTGTTTGATTTGGGAATTTTAATTGAAGGCAAAGATGTTATTGAAATTAGTGCCAAAGATGTTGTTAGCAGTGGAGATGGAGAAACTGCAAAAAATATAACGAGAAAATTTGAAGATGCACTTGGAAAAATATTGTTTCTAGACGAAGTTTATTCTATAAAAGATGAAAATGCTATCAATACTATTGTTCAACTGTTGACCTCCCCTGATTATATGGGTAAAATGGTTGTTGTAATAGCGGGTTATCCCAAACCTGTTCGTCAGTGGTTGGAAATTAATGAGGGATTACCAAGTAGATTCAATAAACCCATACCTTTCGATGACTATACCAATGATGAACTTTACCAAATTTTAGAGAGTCATATTAATGAGAAAAATTGCAAAATATTACCTAAATGTAAAAGTAGAGCAATCAAGTGGTTTAATTCCAAGCGTAACGATAAAAAATTTGCTAATGCACGCACAGCAAAATCTTTGTTCGATGATATTTTGTTTCCCAGTTTAAATAATAGGATTGTTGATAATCCAAATTTAGATACAGACTCATTGTTTACAATTACCGAACAGGATTTTCCAACTTCTGGTGTAACAGAAAGTGGAAAAGGCATTCAAAAACTGAACAAGTTGATTGGACTGACACAAATGAAACAAACACTTGAGACTATTTTAACTTCAATAAAAGCGGATAAAATCCGTAATGAAAAATTAAACATTGACAGCAGTAAGAATGTGCTTAATTTTGTGTTTCGTGGAAATCCCGGAACAGGAAAAACCACTGTTGCCCGCATTATGGGCGAAATATTGTTTGAATATGGTTTGCTTAACAGTCCCGATGTTGTAGAATGTTCTCGTTCTCAAATAATAGCCAAATATGCTGGACAAACCGCACCGCGAGTAAGAGCCTTGTTCGAGAGTGCAAAAGGTAAAGTATTGTTTTTCGATGAAATTTATTCTCTTGTCAATGGCACACACGATGAATTTGGCAAAGAAGCAATCAATGAGATTGTCGCTTTAATGACTTCTCCTGAATTTCAGGGGCAAATGGCTTTTGTTATTGCCGGTTATCCGAAGCAAACAGATAATTTCATTGCACAAAACCCCGGACTTAATCGCAGGTTTAACTATTATATTGATTTTGAAGATTATTCCGATGAAGAACTTTGGGACATATATCAATTAAAAGTTGCCGATATTAAATTTAGAGTTGAAGAGAACTGCAAAACAACAGCGATAAATTGGTTTAAATTGCGACCAAGAAGTGCTGATTTTAAAAATGCAGGTTATGCCGATGAATTATTGGGTATTACAAAAAGCAATTTAGACAAAAGAATTGCAAAACTTGATTTGGACAATACTGAATCAAGCATATTGAATACAATTATCTTACAGGATTTTCCAAGTTAAATTGATAATAAGCGTATGAAAACTCAAACAACAATATTAGCCGCGCTGACAAGACAAATTCAGTTTGTAATACAAAAAACGAAGTTTCCGATTGTTGTATCCGTAAAACGGCCGCAACAAGAAGTCTCATTTGAGGGTTTTCGTGATATGCAGAGGTGTTTAAGTTCCGTGGCTGCCATGAAAATAAACCCGGAACCCATTAAAATGAATGTGAAATTTAGAAACAATGTGCAAATAGAGCGAGTTGATTTTGGCGAAGTTTTCAATAATCAATCGGAACTTTTCAGGGAAATTCTGGAAGGGAAGAAAGAGGAAATAAGAGAAAAAAATAATAATCAATGGAATAATAGAAATAAATCAAATCATTTTTAAGATATGAGTAACTTCTTTTGGTGGTGCGCAGGGGTAAATAAAAAACTCTTACACGGATGCAAAAACGAATATTCAAAATATTTTGCAATCGGTGCAACGATATTTTTCACAGCAGTGTTCGCCACTTTTTCGGGCGGATATGCTTTGTACTATGTGTTTGCAGGTTCAGAATACGCTGTGTATTTGGCTGTTTTAATAGGGCTTCTATGGGGAGGTATGATTTTTAATATTGATAGATTTTTGGTTATCAGTTTAAAAAAAGAAGGAAAACCGCTGAAAGAATTTGGAATGGCATTGCCTCGTATTATTTTGGCAATAATGATAGGTATTGTTATTGCTCGTCCTCTTGAATTGAAACTGTTTGAAAAAGAAATTCACGATGGCTTGAAAAATCAGTATAAGCAAAATTATTACAATAACGAACGAACTCGTATTGTGAATGAAAAGCAGAACTTACAGATTGCTTTGGAAGATTTGAATATCCAATACGATCTAAAGAGAAATGATTTAAATATTGCAAAAGCAGATAGGGATTCCGCAAGAATATGGAGAGATAGAGAGCGATTTGGAGATAAAACAGGTAGAACTTCGGGAAAGAGCGGCTGGGGACCCGAAACGGATAAATTACAAAAAGAAGTTGAACAAAAAGAAAACTTGTATGACACATTATCAATTCAGGTAGCAACCTTGGAAAAAACCTTGCTTTCAAAACAACAAGAATTGATTCCGCAGAAAAATCTTACCGAAGAAGAACTCAATAATAATGCAAATCAATGGGCAATGACAGCAGGGTTTTATGACCGGAACAAAATGTTGTCAAAAATTTCAAGTGGAGAATATTTGAATTTTGAGAATGCACAAATTGCTTTTAATAACGAAGTCAATGAAAATACAAATGCTAATGTCAATCAACCACAAATTCCTAATAATATTGATATGCCTCAAAAAGAAAAAGATGGTGATTTGACCGTAATCTTTATTGCGCTATTATTTATAATTGTTGAATGTTTGCCCATTGTTGTAAAATTAATGTCAAAGCGAGGTAACTATGATAGTCTGTTAGATGAAGAAGAAGACAAAGTCAATTTCATTGCCCGACACGAAAATATTGCCAATAAATTCCTCGTAAAAGAACTATCCAATGCACAGCGAGAAGTGCTGAAAAAAGCAATAGAACAATGGAGAGACCATGAATTGGAAAATGAAAATATTGCACAGAACTATATAAACACTCCAAGCGATGAACAATAAATGTCCTGTATGCGATACCGAATATTCGCAGGCAGATTTGCAATTCTGCCCCGAATGTTGTTGGGAGTTGGTGTTTATTCCGAGCGATTCTTCCGATAGTTTGAAGGCGTGGTTTGAAAAGAAGAGAATAGTGTTTGAAAATGCTTTAAACGATTTGAGAGATGCCGAAAGAACAATTAAAGAAAAAGCGGTTGCAACGGCAAAATTAGAGAAAGATAAAAAACAATTACTTACCGAAATTGAAAAAATTGAAGGTGAGATAGATAAACTTAAAAAAGAATGGGAAGAACTCAATCAAAAAACGCCTGTCAATAATGAACGGCTAAGAGAGTTGGAAAAGTTGGAAAAAGAATTGCCTAAAATTATTCAGGAAATAACCCAACTAACAAATTCGCTTCCTGATGGGTTTAATCTTACCGATTTGAATGATTTAGAGAGTTTGACAGAATTAAACAGAATATTTTCACAGTATTAAAACAGTATGATCCGAACTTGTCCTATATGTAAATGCGTTATCGAAAACGCGGATTTTTGTCCCTATTGTCTTGGGGACTTTCGTACTTGTGTTGATAATTCATATCAACAAGCATTATTGCAATATGCAGAAAGACGAAAAAAGAAAAACACAGAAAAGCAGCAAGTTGTTGCTAATTACGAGAGCGTAAATAGCAATTATAAAATCGCAGAAAAACAAAAAGAAGATAGAAATAAAGAAAAAAAACAATTAAGCTATCATATCATTGGAAAATATACCGGGCACAATCAAAATAACGAAACTCTTTTATGTAATGAACGATATAATAAATTGTCGAAAAACGAAGAAGAATACAAAAAACAGGAAAAGTTGAAAAAGGACATAACAGAGAAAAAAAAATACATAGAAACGTTTGAAACTGAGAGAACCCGATTTAAAGAACTTTATAAAGGAGTCAGAAATCATCGGAATCGTGATTTTATCGAAGCAGAAAGCCGGGCAAAAAAGAAAGTTGGAGGAGATACAAAATATAAAAATATAGTAAATAAATATACAAAATAAACATAAATACTTATGGGAATAAAAAATACTTTCGAGAATGTACAGATAAAGAATCCTTTTCAAAATAAGAAAAAACCTTATAAATGTCCCTTTTGTCTGCACGAGCATACAAAAGAAGAGTTTAGCTATGCTACAACAAGAATTCCCGGCACTAACAGAAAAATTATTTCTTCTGTAAAATGCCCAGAATGTCAAGAGCGTTTGCCCCATAGCTTTTTCGAAGATGACACGAAAATTATCAGTATCATTGGCGATAGATATGTAGGTAAAACCTATTATGCCATTTCACTAATCAATTTTCTCGAGACAAACAGCACCTTGCATCGATTAGGTATAAACAGCGAGTTGATAGGCGACAAGGAAACAAAAGACCGAATCAAACAATTGCAAGCCCTTAAAAGAGCAGGTCAAGAATTTGACCAAACTAAAAGAGTGGAAAGCAAGGCGGCATGGGTTTTAAAAATTACCTGCAAAGGTAAATCCATTTATATTTCGTTTTTTGATAACGCAGGCGAAGGTTTTGCCGAAAGAGAGGAAATTTTGAACGACATTGAACAGGCGAACAAACACAATCTTGTTCATGCAGATGCTTTGTTGTTTTTGTTTGCACCCTACCAACTAAACTGCTTCAATGATATTGTTGGTAATTATTGCAAAAAATATGGTTTGGGAAGAAACAGATTCGGAAGACCATATCCCAAGACAGAAAGTTCGATAAGAAATGATTTTGTTATTCAAGTACCATTAAGACAAGTGATTTCAAATGTCAAGGATTTATTTGTAGATCTTATAAATGATGCAGGCGAGAAAAGCAAAATAAATGCTTTTCTCAGCAGATTGATTAGTAAAAGAGTAAATATTCCAACGGCTTTTTGTCTTACACAGTACGATGTGATTAAAGACCAATTTGTATATCAAATTCCCGAAGATGACAAAGATGATGAATTTGAAATGGAATATTTTAAGGATGGAGAGTTTGATTACAGTATAATCGACAGTTATTCAAAAGAAATTCACAAAATGCTGTATGAAGATGGCAAAATGTATGACTTAAAAAATGCCATTGAGCCATATTTTGTCAACTACAAATATTTTACCACGCAATCAATAGAACGAAATGACGAAGATAAACAAACTTTTAGAGATATGCCTCGCGGCTGTACGCTACCAATAATATGGTTGTTTAAAGAATTAAATATTGTAAGATTATGAAAGTGTTCAATGTTTCGCATTTATATTATACTATTTCAAGCAAACGAGATGGAGAAGGTGTTTTTGCCTGTTCGGAGTCAGTTACCAATGAAGAAAAAAGAGAATTGGAAAAACCTATTATAGTTAGTTATTTGGCACCAAACAATGTGCCCAATAAACCGGAAACAGAAGAAGAATTTGCATTGTTTCCTAAAAATTATGCCTATTACAAACTGAGAACTTGCAGAAAACAAGCATTGTTGCTATCAACATATACAGGCAGATGTAATCATACGCCCAACAGATTTGGGAACTTTCTAACGCATATTATTTTGTTTGACGAATCTCTTGCAAATATAAACTTGCCTGCTTTGTTGGAAAAATTGCCATTCAGAACTCATTTGACAATTGAGGAAGAACAAAATTTTGAAATAGATAGTGTAAAATTGTCTATTGATGCTAATTTGTTGAAAAATAATATTCCGCAAGATGCCGTTTCTTTCGTGAATGAGAATCAAAACAGAAAAATTATTTTTGAAAAAATAACAGATAAAATAGTTGATGGGTGGCTTAATATGGAAAATCATCGCATTATTATTAAAGCCCCTCAAGATGAAGTGAAAGATTTTATCTTTGCGCTCTATTCCATTTTGCCTTCCGGCTTGATAAACCAATACCCTTTTGCTACATACAAAAACACATTAAGGGACAGTCTTTTTCAAATAGTAGGCATTTTATCAAATACAAGTATCAAGTTGCTTGAAAACGACCTGCTTTTTGATTTAACGCAACCACAAAAAACTTACGAAATCAGGAATCCTTTTTCTTCCTTTTTATCGCGGACCGTTACGAATGCTACTTTTGATGATATAGAAAAAATAGAACAAGCGTGCTTGAAAGAAGATAAGTTAGATAAAAATATATTAAACCATATCAGTAAAAAAATTGAGT
>BNXT01000026.1 GCA_025999775.1 Bacteroidia bacterium
TTAACATTTTTTTTTTAATTTTGTACTATTATTTCTTTAATTTTGCACAACATATATAATTATACGTTAATTAACCACAAATGTTCCATACTTTGTATGCTGCGCTTCCCATAATGAATGAACCGGATGTGTTATTAACCATTCAGACGGTGTTAAATCAAACCATACCGCCTAAAGGGTTGTTTGTCTGCGTTAATCAGCCTGAAGACTATTGGCAAGACGTTATGCTACGGTCTATTGCCGAGCAGAATCAACAAACGCTCCAACAGCTTTCTGCATTTGCGTTGACCTCGCACACTGCTATTCACATCATTGACAAGGCGTCTCCCGGTCGGGGCTGGACTTCTGACAATCACGGTGTAGGTTGGGCGCGCAAGGTATTGATGGATACGATTGCACAACAAGCCAATGCTAACGACCTCATTGTCAGCTTAGATGCCGACACCATCTACCCTCCGTCCTACTTTGAAAGCGTTCATAGCCTATTTATCAATAATCCCAAGCTATCAGCTCTCTCAAATCCTTATTACCATTGCCTTACCGATGATTTGGTACTCAATAAAGCCGTGTTACGGTACGAAATTTACATGAGGGTTTATTTTCTCAATTTGTGTCGCATTGGTTCGCCCTACGCTTTCACGGCTTTGGGTAGCGCCATGGCGGTTAAAGTGGATGCTTACCGTCGTATTGGCGGTATCAGTCCAAAAAAAAGCGGTGAAGACTTCTATTTCTTGCAACAATTAGCTAAAACAGGAATCGTAGAAAATCGCAATGCTATTACCGTATATCCTGCTACCCGTTTGAGTAATCGCGTGTTTTTCGGTACCGGTCCGGCGCTCATCAAGGGCGTACAAGATTGTTGGGACAGCTACCCGATTTATGCGCCTAAGTTGTGGGATGAAATTAGCCAATTGTACGCCGTATTTCCACAACTTCAGACAACAACCCTTATGGATACGACAATCTGTGAAACGATGCAAGCGTTCGCTAAAACTATTTTTACAGACGATTTATTGGCAAAATGGCGAAAAACCGCAAAGACAACGGCACAATTTGTAAAATTTTGCCACGAAAAATTTGATGCTCTCCGCGTGTTACAGTATCTCAAATGGCGTACCTCTCTTGAAACGCCCTGCGATAAGCATAATATCACAGAAAATGCCGCCGTTCACCATATTATGCTCCCTACGGATTTCAATGTGGATGACCTTAGTCACCTAACCATTTTGCGAGAAGCGCTTTACCATAATTCAGGTTCAGCCCTACGGCAAGGAAGCCAAACACAATAATAGGCAACCATGCAGCCACCCATGTCGGTAAAACGTTGGATATCGCAAATACGCGTGAAAACTGCAAGCAAACGATAAACAGAAATGCTATGGCAATGCCGATTGCCAAGTGCAAACCTAATCCGCCCCGCGTTTTTTTGGATGCCACCGAAAAGCCTATCAATGCTAATATCAGCGTTGAAAACGGATGCGACATACGCATATGTTTTTCATATTCGTAAGACCTCAGGAGGTTGGAGCCTCGCAGACGTTCTCGTTCAATAAATTGTTTCAATTCATGATAGTCCATCGTACTTACATCACTATAATCGATTGCAAAATCCAGCGGTACCGCAGGTAAATCCATTTGTATTTCGTGTCCCGCTTGTATATGTTCTCCCAGCGTATCCAATTCACGTATAAAATAATCGTACAAACGCCAATTATCCGTAGCGGTATCGTAGTAAATGGCTTCCGCGCTAATTTTTTTGGTCAACCCTTTTTCCGGATGAATATATTCGACTGAGAACTTGACACCTGATGGGCGAAAAGCATTGTTATCAAAGCTCAGTGCATAAAAATAGGTGGTGTCGTTTGCCTGAAAATGGATGTTGGAATTGCGGTTATAGTAGGCGTTGTGAATATATTTACGGTCAAAGTCCATGCGTGCCACGTTCACATTGGGTATCAAAAAGTTCATCAAATATAAATTTACGATGCCTATTAACAAAGCCGTTCCGACGTATGATATAAGTAAGCGTTGCGGACTTATGCCCGATGCGTAAATCGCCACAAATTCGCTATTGTTTGCCATTTTGGAAGTAAAATAAATGACTGCAATAAAGGCAAACAGCGCGCTAAACAGGTTTACAAAATAGGGTATAAAATTACAGTAATACTCGAAGATTATCTCATTTAGAGGCGCTTTTTTTTCAATGAAATTATCAATTTTTTCAGAAATATCAAACACAACAACGATCAGAATAATCAATGCTATCGAATAGACAAAAGCGCCCAAAAACTTCTTGACAATATACCAATCTATCTTCTTCATTGGGGCTAAAGTGTATATAAATCGGATATACTTTCGTTGTTTTCCACGCGTTTGATCACCTCAGCGAACGTTTTTGCGGTGCTCAGGACGGTGATTTTATCGCTTGTTTTCTTTAGTGGAATAGTGTCGGTTACGACTAATTCATCCAGTTCGGAATTAAGTACGTTTTGGTAGGCATTGCCGGTCAACAGAGGGTGAGTAATCATTGCGCGAACGCTACGAGCGCCGTTGCTACGAATCACCTTGGCTGCTTTGCAGATGGTATTGCCGGTATCAATGATATCGTCTAACAGAATCACGTCTTTGTCGGTTACGTCGCCCAATAGTTCTATCGTTCCGACCTCATTGGGGCGGTTACGCAGTTTGTAGCACACCACAAAGCCGTTACCGAGCGACTTGGCATACGTTTGTGCTCGGCGTGTACCACCGGCATCCGGAGAGGCGAAAATAATGTTACTGGTATCAAAATTATTATGTATATGTGCTAAAAAGATTTGAGAAGCATAGACGTGGTCCACCGGAATATCGAAGAATCCTTGTATTTGGTCGGCGTGCATATCCAATGTGATAAGTCGCGATATACCTGCTGATGAGAGTAGGTTAGCGATAAGTTTAGCGCCTATTGGCACACGGGGGCGGTCTTTACGGTCTTGTCGTGCATAACCGAAGTACGGGATGATAGTGATGATCTTGCGTGCCGACGCACGTTTAGCGGCATCCACAAGTAGCATCAACTCAAGAAGGTTCTCTGCAGGTGCAAAGGTTGACTGGATGATAAACACATCGCTACCACGAACATTTTGCAACAGCGCCGGCTGTATTTCTCCGTCCGAAAAATCCAAAACCTCCGATTTACCTAAACTTTGACCATACGCGTCTGCTATTCGATCAGACAAGTAGCGTGTCGCCCGTCCGGAAAACATAATGACATTATTTGTCGTCATTGTGATGTTATTTTTGATTGATGATTACGTATCATTACAAGTGCAAAGTTACACTTTTTTTATTGAATAACAACGTGTAATGCCAAAAAAAAATTTGGTTTTTTCAAAAAAAGTTTGTACCTTTGCGGGTGATTATATAGGGTTTGATGGACTCGTATGGTTATTTTTAGTGTTCTCAGGCCCCGTAGCTCAATTGAATAGAGTATCTGACTACGGATCAGAAGGTTGAAGGTTTGAATCCTTCCGGGGTCACAAAACAAACTCCTTTATCTTGGGGGTTGGTTATGTATGCTGGACAGTGCCGAAATCATGCCGGAATTAATTCCACGGAAAGCCCCAAAGCGACTGCAATTCGGTAGAAAGTTGATACTTTGGGTTATGTATGCTGGACAGCGCCGAAATCATGCCGGAATTAATTCCACGGAAAGCCCCAAAGCGGCTGCAATTCGGTAGAAAGTTGATACTTTGGGTTCTGTCCGTCCGGTTTCCACACGAGAAATATAAGACTTGTTGCTTCCTACTTTTTCCGCAAGTTCCGATTGTGTCAGACCCGCATCTTTCCGTGCTTGTTCTAATATTTGTCCGGTATAGTAGGCGTATGCTTCTCGTTTGAAAGCCTCCCTTGTAGGTGTTCCTTCTTTGCCGTATTCTTCATCCAGCATAGCGTTAACGGTAGGAAGTTGTCTAATCTTCTCCCAATTTAATTTTGTCCTGTCAATCATTGTTAATTTTCTCCTTATCACATTACAAAGATACGAAAAGTTTATCAACTGAGCAACTTTTTTTCAAAAGGAAGTGAAAGGTGTTAGTGGCTTTCGGATAAAAAGTTGAAAAAAGTTTGGAAATTTTTGTTTTTAAGGGTTATGTAAACATTTTTTTTTGTACCTTTGCGGGTTTATTGTAATATGTGGAATAAATTTATACGACATCTTCTGACCAATCGTATTTGGTATTTAGTCATCACCGGTGTGATCACCATCTTTATGGCAATCATGGCGATGCATGTACGTATGTCCTTTTCTATGCCTCAGATGTTGCCTAACGACAATGAAACTTTTGTCCAATATCAAACGTATCTTAAACAATTTGGCGCCGACGGCAATGTAGCGTTCAGCGGGGTATGCGATGAACGACTGTTTGAAGTACAGAATTTTCGGGCATGGAATAAATTAACGCAAGATATTAAAGAGGTTGACGGAGTAACCTTAGTATTGTCCTTTTCTAATGCTTTTCAATTAAAAAAAGACGAGCCAACGCATCAGTTTACAATTCAAGATATTTTTCCAAAAACAGACATCAACCAATATGAATTGGATAGTCTGATGAACATTTTTTTTAATTTACCATTTTACGACGGTTTTTTGTTCAATTCCGATACGCGATCATGTTTGATGATGATATTCTTTGACAAGAATAAAATCAACACCAACGCTCGTGATCACATTGTCCATGATATACAACACCTGTTAGACCGCTTTTCACAAAAGACACAGATTGAGACCCATGTTTCGGGATTACCTTATATCCGTACCGTAACCTCTCAAAAAATTAAGAGCGAGTTATTTTTATTCTCGTTTTTAGCGTTGCTTGTTGCCATGTTTTCTTTAATGGCATTTTTCAAATCTTTTAAGGCAACCATTTTGCCGATGATTGTTGTTGTTATCAACGTTATTTGGACACTTGGCTTATTTACCATACTTGGCTTTGAAATATCCATCTTAGCAAGTATGCTACCGCCACTATTGATCATTATTGGCATAGAAAACAGCATCTTTCTAATAAACAAGTATCACCATGAATTTCGTAAACATGGTAATAAGATTTTGGCGTTATCACGTGCTATTACGCGTATCGGGCGTGCTAATTTCTTAACCAATCTCACTACGTCTATCGGATTTTTAGCATTTGTTATCACACCTAATCAGATGTTAGTAGAATTTGGTATTATTGCGACCATCGCCATCATGTGCTCCTATCTGCTAACCTTAACGATATTGCCGATATTGTTTAGCTTTACGCCCGCACCCAGCGTCAAACAGGTCTCGCATTTGGATAACCGACTTATTGAACATTTGCTCTCGTGGATAGAAGATAAAATCACCTTTCATACCAAAACGATTTTTTACATTGTCGGAGGCGCAGTTATCGTTGGCGTCATTGGAGCCATGCTACTTTACACCTCCGGACGTGTGGTGGACGATATTCCGCATCGCGACAAGATGTATCAAGACATGCTATTCTTTGAGGAGCACTATGATGGTATTATTCCAATGGAAATCACCATTGATGCTAAGCAACCCAAAGGGCTTATGACGATTGCTTCGCTGTCTAAAATTGATGCTTTTCAAGATAAATTATCAACTTTTGCCGAATTTGCCCGTCCCTTGTCGTTCATCGAAGTATTGAAATTTATGCGCCAAGCTTACTATAACGGGAATCCTGATTTTTATGCTATGCCCACCCAGAATGAGATGGTGTTTATCTCTGATTATATGCCTGAAGGGATGCTCCGAAGCACTGATACCACCAACACGCTCACCGGACAGATCATGCAGATCTTCGTAGATAGTTCGTTTCAACATGCTCGTATGAGCGTACAGATGCAAAACCTCAGTACACCCGAAATCAGTGATCTGCACGAGGAATTGAAAGAGATTGTCGATGAGATATTTGACAGTCACTATGAGGTTGCCATCACAGGGTCAAGCATGATATTCTTGGAAGGTACTACCTATATGATCCATAATTTGATACAAAGTCTGCTCCTCGCATTAGTACTCATTACCTTTATCTTGTTTTTCATGTTCCGGTCGTGGCGTATGGTGCTGTTGGCTATTATTTCTAATTTACTACCCTTGCTCCTAACGGTTACCGTAATGGGTTATTTCGGCATCCCGTTAAAAACTTCCACCATACTCGTATTTAGTGTGGCATTAGGCATATCTGTGGATAACACCATTCATTTCTTATCGCGTTATCGCTTGGAGTTGCGTATCAATAACTACGATGTGCGTCAAGCCGTAATGTATGCATTAGGCGAGGCAGGCTATAGCATGCTATACTCAACCGTCATCCTGTTTTTAGGGTTTTTAATCTTTGCTTTTTCAAGTTTCGGTGGTACACAAATGGTGGGCATTCTCGTATCGTTTACTTTGATAGTATCTTTACTCTCGGATCTTTTATTCCTGCCATCCTTACTGCTTAAATTTGCTAAATAGTTATGAGCCGTTGTATTACTATGTTTATCGCATCATGGGTTACGCTATTGTGCTGTTATTCGCAACATGCCGACAATGAAAACTATGCTTCGTTTGGATTGGGTTTGATTTGGGAATATCCTATCGACCACGCCAAGACCTCTCATTTTCCCTGTGTTAATGCCAGTATCGAGCGCAGCGTACTGAAAATAGATTCTATTGGTTTGTTCTCTATCGGCTTACTCTACGGTGCACGCTACGGCTATGGCAAAGAAACGCATCCGATCGCTTACAAGGAATCACGCATTGATATGTTTTTTGTGCCTAAAATAAATTTCTATTTTCATTCTCTTTTGGCGCCGTATGGGTTTCCTCGTAACATGTCGTTATACGCCGGCGTAGGGCTTGGTATCAACACGCGTAGCCAAATGTTTGAGCCAACTACAGATATATTACCAACTCCGGATGAATTCGTTGATATAAATAAAATCCTTTTTTGTGGGGACATCTATCTGGGTTATCGCTATTTTTGGCAGAAAAATGCCGCCGCATTTGTAGAAATAGGTTATGGATTAACACGTCTTAAAACCGGCTTAGTGTTCAAGTATTAATTTTCACAATTCGCTCAACTCTAACCAACGCATGGTTTTTTCATCAATCCAACCTGTTAATTCTGCAAAACGTTGAGAGCATTTTACAATACTTTCGTTATCTAACACACCGGAAGAGAGTTGGTTCTCAATCGCTGTTTTTTCTTCCTCTAATTGTGGAATTTCTTTCTCTAAGGCTGCCAACTCTTGCTTTTCTTTGAAACTAATTTTGCGCGGTTTAAAGTTAATAACTTGCTGCGACGACGTGGTATTTCGCGTTTCTGCATTGTTTTTCTTTTTGTTCTCTCGTTCCTCTTCTTCCTGCAATTCGTTCCATTCTCGAAAATCAGTGTAATTACCGGGGAAATCTTTTATCTCCGCATCACCTTTAAATACTAACAGATGATCAACCACCTTATCCATAAAATAACGGTCGTGACTCACCACAATCACGCAGCCTTTAAACGATTTCAAGTATTCTTCCAGTACATTCAACGTAACAATATCCAAATCATTAGTAGGTTCATCAAGTACTAAAAAATTAGGATTACGCATTAAGACCGTACATAGATGCAAGCGTCGTTTTTCTCCCCCACTCAGTTTATAAACATAATTGTACTGTGTTTCGGGCGTAAACAGGAAATGTTGTAATAGCTGTGATGCCGACAATTTCTTACCGCCACCCAAGTCTATTTCTTCCGCAATTTCACGCACGACATCAATGACTTTCATCTGGTTGTTGAATGTCAATCCATCCTGACTATAATAGCCAAATACCACCGTTTTTCCAATATCAAACGTGCCTTTATCCGGTTTAATCTCTCCCAGCAACATCTTTAACAATGTGGTCTTTCCTGTTCCATTCTTGCCAACGATGCCCATTTTCTCGTATCTCAGAAAGTTGTAGTAGAAATTATCAAGTATCTTTATATCTCCATACGATTTAGAAATATACTGTGCTTCAAATATCTTCGTACCGAGGTAGCTTGCTTTCACACCTAATTGTACGGAAGCCTCGTTACGACGTTGTTTAGCACGTTCTTCAATGTCGGCAAAGCGGTCGATACGCGCTTTTGCCTTCGTCGCACGGGCTTGTGGTTGGCGCCGCATCCAATCTAACTCTTTGCGATATAAATTACAGGTGCGCTCCGTTTCGGCATTGAAATTATCGATTCTATCCTGTCGTTTTTCCAAGTAGTAGCCGTAATTTCCACTATATTGGTACAATGTGTGCTGATCTATTTCAAAAATATCGCTGCACACACGATTGAGAAAATAGCGGTCGTGAGTTACCATGAACAGCGCCATCGACGAACGTTTTAGGAACTCTTCGAGCCATTCTACCATTTCGAGGTCAAGGTGATTGGTAGGTTCGTCTAAAATCAATAGATCTGGCTCACTTATCAATACGTTTGCTAATGCAACGCGTTTCAACTGTCCACCGGAAAGTTCGCCTATCAATTGTGCAAAATTGGTAATTTTGAGTTTACCTAATATCTGTTTAATACGTGTTTCGTAATCCCATGCTTTGTACATATCCATGCGCGATAGGATTTCATCCAAGCCTTTTTGTTCGGTCGATATGATGCAATGTTCGTATTCGGCAATAGTGCGTACCACATCGTTATTGGATTGCAAACAGGCATCCAATACACTTAAATTCGTTGGAAGTTGAGGTGATTGCTCTAAATATCCAATGCGTAAATCATTTTTGAAAGAAATTGTTCCCTCGTTGTAATCTTCTTTACCCGCAAGAATATTGAGGAGGGTTGTTTTACCGGTTCCATTTTTGGCGATGAGCGCCACCCGTTGATTATCCGATATACCAAACGAAATTCGCTCAAAAAGCAAATTATTGCCAAACGATTTCGTAAGATTTTCTACTTGTAGGTAACTAATCATAGTATAGATTCAGATAGACCCTCTTTAGGCGGGACTATGCCTCTACAAAGGTACAAAATATAGTGCAAATAAGCAAAAAAGGTTAAATTTTTTTTGAGGCGCTATCATAGAATTGAGAATTGAGTGTGGAAAAATATATATATTGTTCATTATTTGTTTTGTTTCAACAACAACGTGGTGAAACAAAACAAATATAAACTATTTAGACAAACAGGAAATGGACAACGATTTAATGAACTTCCTTGTTTTTTACAATCTAAACAGGCGGCACGGTTCTTTGAGGAGGGAACTCGATGTTAGAACACCATTTGAAGCACTTGAAAAATGGTATAACCTGAAACCAAAAATATTTTGCAAAAAACCTGAAGAAATTAAAAATTATTTACTAAATTTGAAATGTAAAATTACGCAAAAACAACAACAACCTTGTGAAACTTGACACCTAATAGTCGTGATTTGCAGGAATCCGGCAAAAAACTGAAAAGTACAAAGTTCAAAAAGGGAAAAACGGATATTATTCAGTGAAAATTATGGAACAAAAATTTATTAAACAAGTTCAAAGGTATTGCCTCGATACAGATGGCAACAAAATTGATATTGGTAGCATTGAATACACCTACGATGAACAGCAACGGTTGCAGGTAGAGAAAAACTACGACCATTCTGACCGCACAGCACTGAAGATAACTACTGTCGTTTATGATAACGATGGGAATGAAGTCGTCCGCAAAACCGACACAATGCGAGAAGTTGGTTTTTCGTTGAGTTGGAACATATCTACCTATGATGAAAACGGCAAACTCATTGAAGAAGAAGGCTGTTTTGATGGAGAAGATGAAAAATACGAAACTGTCTATCATTATGATGAGAACGGCGATTTGTCGGAAAGCGTTTGGACAAAAGGCGATTATACTGTTTGCACAAAGTATCGGTTAAAAGACGGTTTGTACGAAAGCATAAGTGATAAAAACTTCAAAATAGTCATAACGAAAAAGCTGAAAAATGTTCTGACCGAGCGGAAAGACGATGAAGGCAATGTGATATACAAAGATTTGCACGAAGATTTTGACGAGTTCGGTAAGCCAACGAAGCATACAATCTTTCGCGCTGAAAACGGCACAACTATTACAGAACTTTACAAAAGAGATGAAAACGGCAATTTGCTCGAAAAGAATGTGTATATCAGCGTTGGCGATATAGAAAATATGTTGCTCTCTACCGAAGTCCGTGAAATAGAATATTACGAATAAAATGATGATTTGAAGATTTTATTGTTATCACGATGCTATAATTTCTCCGTTTATAAACTCTTCATATATTATTGATGACAAATATTCTTTATAATTTTCTACATTATCTCTAATAATTGTTGCTGATATTGGAACAATACGTCTTTCTATATCAACAATCCTATTTATTATACCCAAGTAATCCGCTACAGATTTGCCAACTTGTTCGCTATGGTAAATATGCGTAACGTTATATCCATTTATTTTATTTTTTAAATATTCATTTTGAACCTTGGCTCCATTTTCACCATGTTGATAACTTATGGTTTTACCATCCGGTGCATCATCTGCCTCTATTGTAATGACATTGGGGTAAAGTTTTTTTATCCAACCAGCACGCGACTAACGGGAATGCTTATATCATCTGTTTTATAAACAATGACAATTACATTATCCATTTCCTTTATTGCTGTTTCTATTAATAATTGGTGACCTTTATGTAGTGGTGCAAATCGTCCCGGAATAACTCCAACTTTATTCTTTAACGTTAATCCACACAATACTCTATGTAATTTTATCCAATAGTCATTTATTACTGTTTTTATTGGTTATGTTTTAGAATATTGTATGATATTCAAATTTTGATAACTTGCCTCGATGTTGCGATAATCAGCCATTGCCTTGATATTGGAAAGTATAATCCTTGCCATATCGGTAGCCCGTTGCGATGCC
>BNXT01000027.1 GCA_025999775.1 Bacteroidia bacterium
ACGATACAGTTGGTGAGTGCGGGCGAAGAATTATTGTTATACATCCCGCCGCCGTTGGCGCTTGAGCTGTTTCCACTGATGGTTACATTGGTCAGTGCGGGCGAGGTGGAATTCCTGTTATACATCCCGCCGCCGTCGGCGCCTGCGTTGTTTCCACTGATGGTAACGTTAGTGAGAGCGGGCGAGGATCCCCTGTTATACATCCCGCCGCCGTTGGCGCTTGAGCTGTTTCCACTGATGGTTACATTGGTCAGTGCGGGCGAGGTGGAATTCCTGTTATACATCCCGCCGCCGTCGGCGCCTGCGTTGTTTCCACTGATGGTAACGTTAGTGAGAGCGGGCGAGGATCCCCTGTTAAACATCCCGCCGCCGTCGGCGCTTGAGCTGTTTCCACTGATGGTTACATTGGTCAGTGCGGGCGATAAATTGGCGTTAAACATCCCGCCGCCGAATTCTGCGCTGTTTCCGCTGATGGTAACATTGCTGAGTGCGGGCGAGGAATTCTCGTTATACATCCCGCCGCCGTTGTTTTGGTAAAGAGTTTGCCAGTTTATGGTAATAGCATCGCCGCCGTCGGCATAGCCGCCGGTGATGGTGAAGCCGTCAAGCAAGGCGTTGCTTACTGCGTCTGCGGAAATCACTACGTGGTAAGCGTTATCGCCTTTGTTGATGGTGAGGTCGCCTGCTATGTCATCGCCGCCAAGGTCGCCGGAGAGCACGGTAAGGTTTGACAAGGGGTTTAAACCCCTTGCTTCAATCGTGCTTTCGATGCCCTCAAAGCCGCCGTAAATTTTCACATCGTTTACCAGCACAAAGGCTTTGTCGCGGTTGGTGGCGGGGGCGCCACTACCGTCTATTGCTGCTGCCTTGTGCTGCGGGTAGTAGGTTCCTTTGGCAACCCAAATATGCTTGATGGCGGTGTTGGTCTCCGCCGCAAGGAGCGGGTCGGCAAGCCCCGGATAAGCATCCGTCCACGACGAGCCGTCGCCTAAGCCGGCGCCGGTTACAGTAACATAGACAATGCCGCTGCCGTCGGGAGTTACAGGTATGGCAGTTTCATACGCTCCCATATCAATAGCGCCATTGCGGACACGCAGGTTGCCTGCCAAGTCTTTTTCGTCCACAAAGTCGGTAATGCCTCGGATAGTTTTATAAGCTACCATATCGCCTGCGTTGACGCAGGGGCTGCTCTGTAGCAGGCTGTAGTCGCCGGGAGCCACAAACTGCGGGTTGACGTCAATGTTGTTGTCGCCGTCGGTGCCGAAATTGGTCCAACCGCTGCTGCTACCTTCTACTAATGAGTACTCGTAGGTAGGGACGCTGCCGCTGCTGTTGAAAACGTTAATGCCACCACCAATTGCCGTATTTCCCCAAAGGATAGAGTTGGTGAGCGCAGGCGTGGAATTATTGTTATACATCCCGCCGCCGGTGCCGTTTGTGCTGTTTCCGCTGATGGTAACATTGGTGAGCACGGGCGCGGAAGAATTGTCGTTAAACATCCCGCCGCCGCCGGCGCTTTGTGCGCTGTTTCCGCTGATGGTAACATTAGTCAGCACGGGCGAGGAAGAATTCTCGTTAAACATCCCGCCGCCTAAGATGCTTGCGCTATTTCCGCTGATGGTAACATTAGTCAGCACGGGTGAGGAATTATCATAATTACTAATCCCGCCGCCGATTTGTGAGCTGTTTCCGCTGATGGTTACATTGGTGAGCGTGGGCGAGGAATTATCGTTAAACATCCCGCCGCCTAAGTTGCTTACGCTGTTTCCGCTGATGATAACATTGGTGAGAGCGGGCGAGGAAGCATAGTTATACATCCCGCCGCCGCTTTTTCGGTCAATATTTTTTGAGTTTACGGTAATAGAGCTGCCGCCGTCGGCATTGCCGCCGGTGATGGTGAAGCCATCGAGCAGGGCATCGCCGACATCGCCGGCGCCGATTACTACGTGGTAGGCGTTATCGCCTTTGTCGATGGTGAGGTCGCCCGGTGTGTCATCACCGGCAAGGTCGCCGCTGAGCACGGTAAGGTTTGACAAGGGGTTTAAACCCCTTGCTTCAATCGTGGTTTCGTCGCCCTCAAAGCCGCCGTAAATCTTCACATCGTTTACCAGCACAAAGGCTTTGTCGCGGTCGGTGGTGGGGGCGCCACTACCGTCTGTTACTGCTGCCTTGTGCTGTGGGTAGTAGGTTCCTTTGGCTACCCAAATCTGCTTGATGTCGGTGTAGATCTCCGAAGCAAGGAGCGGGTCGGCAAGCCCCGGGTAAGCATGCTCCCAGGACGAGCCGGTAGAGTCGCCGGCGCCGGTTACGGTAACATAGACTATGCCGCTGCCGTTGGGCACGGGCAAAGCGGTTTCATAAGCTCCCATGTCAATAGTATCATTGCTGATGCGCGGGTTGCCGGCAAGGTCGGTGGACGTACTATTGGCAGCGCTATTTCCTTTATTGATAGCAGGGCTGTTGAGTTTCAGGCGATAGTCGCCGTCGGTGGTGGGTGCGCTGGTTGCCGGTTCGGGCGCCACAAACTTCGGGTTGTTGGCAAGGTCAGCGCCGTTCAGATTGCCTGTTCCCGACAGAGTTAGACCCCCTACTACGGAGTAGTTGTAGGTAGGGGTGCTGCTGAAGTCGTTGAAAACATTATTATCGACGCTTGCCGTATTTCCCCAAACGATACAGTTGGTGAGCATGGGCAAGGAGGAATTCCCGTTATACATCCCGCCGCCGTCGCCTGCGATATTTCCGCTGATGGTAACATTAGTCAGCACGGGCGAGGAGGTCAGTGCGGGCGAGTAGGAAGACCAGTTATACATCCCGCCGCCTTCGGCGCCGGCGCTGTTTCCGCTGATGGTAACATTGGTGAGAGCGGGCGATGCCCCCATGTTATACATCCCGCCGCCTTCGACGTCGGCGCTGTTTCCGCTGATGGTAACATTGGTGAGCGTGGACGAGGAATTAAACATGTTAGTCATCCCGCCGCCGGTGGCTGCGCTGTTTCCGCTGATGGTAACATTGGTGAGCGCGGGCGAGGAATTCCAGTTAAGCATCCCGCCGCCCGTGTATCGAGTCGTTGTTTGTGAGTTTATGGTAATAGCAGCAGAGCCGCCGCCGATGGTGGAGAAGCCGCCGGTGATGGTGAAGCCGTCAAGCAAGGCGTCGCCGACATCGCCGGCGCCGATTACCACGTGGTAGGCGTCGACGTTGGTAAACGTGTTGCTGCTGTCAAGGTCGCCGCTGAGGATGGTTACATTCGCAGGGTTAGTCAAATCGCGGTCGTCAATCGTGGCTTCGTCGCCCTCAAAGCCGCCGTAAATCTTCACATCCTTTGCCAGTACAAAGGCTTTGTCGCGGTTGGTAGTAGGATTGCTCCAATCGTCTGTTGCTGCTACCTTGTGCTGCGGGTAGTAGGTTCCTTTGGCTACCCAAATCTGCTTGATGTCGGTGTAGCTCTCCGAAGCAAGTAGCGGGTCGGCAAGCCCCGGGTAAGCATGCTCCCATGACGAGCCGGTAGAGTCGCCGGCGCCGGTTACGGTAACATAGACTATGCCGCTGCCGTCGGGTATAGGCAAGGCAGTTTCATAAGCTCCCATGTCAATAGTATCATTGCTGATGCGCGGGTTGCCGGCAAGGTCGGTGGACGTACTATTGGCAGCGCTATTTCCTTTATTGATAGCAGGGCTGTTGAGTTTCAGGCGGTAGTCGCCGGTGGGGGTGGGTATCCAGCCGCCCAGTGTAGGGTTAATCCAATTGACAAACTTCGGGTCGCTGTCAATGTTGTCGCTGCCGTCGGCGCCAAAATCGCTCCAACCGCCGCCGCTGCCTTCTACCAATGAGTGGGCGTAGGTGGGGGTACTGGCGTCGTTGTAAACGTTATCACCGCTACCTGTTGCCGTATTTCCCCAAACGATACAGTTAGTAAGCATGGGCAAGGAATCAAAGTTAAACATCCCGCCGCCGTCCCCGCCTGTGCTGTTTCCGCTGATGGTAACATTGGTGAGCACGGGCGAGGAATTAAAGTTACCCATCCCGCCGCCGTCCCCGTATGCGCTGTTTCCGCTGATGGTAACATTGGTGAGCACGGGCGAGGAATTAAGGTTACCCATCCCGCCGCCGCCTTCCCCGCCTGCGCTGTTTCCGCTGATGGTAACGTTGGTGAGCCTGGGCGAGGAATTATAGTTATTTATCCCGCCGCTGGAGAAGAATGCGCTGTTTCCGCTGATGGTTACATTGGTGAGCTTGGGCGAGGAACCCTCCTCGTTAGTCATCCCGCCGCCGATGTCTTGATAAATCATTTCTGTGTTTACGGTAATAAAACCGCTGCCGTAGGCATAGCCGCCGGTGATGGTGAAGCCGTCAAGCAAGGCGTCGCCGACATCGCCGGCGCCGATTACCACGTGGTAGGCGTTATTAGTTTTGTTGATGGTGAGGTCGCCTGCGATGTCATTGCTGTCAAGGTCGCCGCTGAGCACGGTAAGGTTTGACAAGGGGTTTAAACCCCTTGCTTCAATCGTGGCTTCGTCGCCCTCAAAGCCGCCGTAAATCTTCACATCGTTTACCAGTACAAAGGCTTTGTCGCGGTCGATAGTACCGTCGCCGGCTATGTGCTGTGGGTAGTAGGTTCCTTTGGCAACCCAAATTTCATGGATGTCGGTGTAGATCTCCGAAGCAAGGAGCGGGTCGGCAAGCCCCGGGTAAGCATGCTCCCAGGACGAGCCGGTAGAGTCGCCGGCGCCGGTTACGGTAACATAGACTATGCCGCTGCCGTCGGGTATAGGCAAGGCAGTTTCATAAGCTCCCATGTCAATAGTATCATTGCTGATGCGCGGGTTGCCGGCAAGGTCGGTGGACGTACTATTGGCAGCGCTATTTCCTTTATTGATAGCAGGGCTGTTGAGTTTCAGGCGGTAGTCGCCGGTGGGGGTGGGTATCCAGCCGCCCAGTGTAGGGTTAATCCAATTGACAAACTTCGGGTCGCTGTCAATGTTGTCGCTGCCGTCGGCGCCAAAATCGCTCCAACCGCCGCCGCTGCCTTCTACCAATGAGTGGGCGTAGGTGGGGGTACTGGCGTCGTTGTAAACGTTATCACCGCTACCTGTTGCCGTATTTCCCCAAACGATAGAGTTGGTGAGCGTGGGCGAAGAGCTCCTATCGTTAATCATCCCGCCGCCGTAGGCGCTTGCGCTGTTTCCGCTGATGGTAACGTTAGTGAGAACTGGCGAGGCTCCCCTGGTAAACATCCCGCCGCCGTTGGTGCCTGCGCTGTTTCCGCTGATGGTAACGTTAGTGAGAACTGGCGAGGAAAACCTGTTATACATCCCGCCGCCGTCGTTGTATGAGCTGTTTCCGCTGATGATAACATTGGTCAGTGCGGGCGAGGAATTGGCGTTATGCATCCCGCCGCCGCCGTCTGCGCTGTTTCCGCTGATGGTAACATTGGTGAGCGCGGGCGAGGAATTCTCGTTATGCATCCCGCCGCCGCCGTATCGAACAATCATTTGTGAGTTTACAGTAATATTGTCGCTGCCGTCGGCAAAGCCGCCGGTGATGGTGAAGCCATCAAGCAAGGCGTTGCCGACTGCGCCGGCGCCGATTACTACGTGGTAGGCGTTATCGCCTTTGTCGATGGTGAGGTCGCCCGGTGTGTCATCACCGCCAAGGTCGCCGCTGAGCACGGTAAGGTTTGACAAGGGGTTTAAACCCCTTGCTTCAATCGTGGTTTCGTCGCCCTTAAAGCCGCCGTAAATCTCTACATCGGGTACCAGTACAAAGGCTTTGTCGCGGTTGGTGGTGGGGGCGCCAACATCGTCTGTTGCTGCTGCCTTGTGCTGCGGGTAGTAGGTTCCTGCGGCAACCCAAATCTGCTTGATGGCGGAGTTAGTTTTAGCAATAAATAGCGGGTTGGCAAGCCCCGGGTAAGCATGCTCCCAGGACGAGCCGTCGCCTAAGCCATTTCCGGTTACGGTAACATAGACAATGCCGCCGGCGCCCGGCGTTGGTGGGTATCCTGCTTCATACGCGCCCATATCAATGTTGCTGCCGTATATGCGCGGGTTGCCGGCAAGGTCGGTGGACGTGCTATTGACGGTATTGTCGCCAACGTTGATGCAGGGGCTGCTCTGTAGCAGGCGGTAGTCGCCAGCGGTGGTGGGCGCACTTTCCGATGCGGGAGCCACAAACTTCGGGTCGTCGTCAATGTTGTTGCTGCCGTTGGCGCCAAAACTGTTTTGCCAAATGCCGCCACTGTAGCTGCCTTGTACCAATGAGTAGGCGTAGGTGGGGGTACTGGCGTCGTTGTAAACGTTATCATCGCTGCCTGCCGTATTTCCCCAAAGGATAGAGTTGGTGAGCGTGGGCGAGGAATTATTGTTATACATCCCGCCGCCGTCGGCGCTTGCTCTGTTTCCGCTGATGGTAACATTGGTTAGCACGGGCGAGGAATTATTGTTATACATCCCGCCGCCGCCGTTTGTGCTGTTTCCGCTGATGGTAACATTGGTTAGCGTGGGCGAGGAATTATTGTTAACCATCCCGCCACCGACGGCGTTTGCGCTGTTTCCGCTGATGGTAACATTGGTTAGCACGGGCGAGGAATTATTGTTATACATCCCGCCACCGTCGGAGTCTGTGTTGTTTCCGTTGATGGTAACATTGGTGAGCGTGGGCGAGGAAGCACTGGTGTTAGACATCCCGCCGCCGCCTACGTCTGCGTAGTTTCCGTTGATGGTAAGGTTAGTGAGCGTGGGCGAGGAATTATCGTTAAACATCCCGCCGCCGAAGCATCGGGTAATATTTCGTAAGTTTACACTAATAGCGCTGCTGCCGCCGTCGGCATTGCCACCGGTGATGGTGAAGCCGTCGAGCAAAGCGTCGCCGACTGCGCCTGCGGAAATTACTACGTGGTAGGCGTTATCAGTATTGACGCCTATTGTGCCAAGGTCGCCGGAGAGCACGGTAAGGTTTGACAAGGGGTTTAAACCCCTTGCTTCAATCGAGGCTTCGCCGCCTGCAAAGCCGCCGTAAATCTTCACGTCGTTTACCAATACAAAGGCTTTGTCGCGGTCGGTAGTACCGTCACCGGCTATGTGCTGCGGGTAGTAGGTTCCTTTGGCAACCCAAATCTGCGTGATGGCGGGGTTGGTCTTCGCCTCAAGGAGCGGGTTGGCAAGACCCGAGTAAGCATCCTTCCATGAAGAGCCGTCCTTGTTGCCATCGCCGGTTATGGTAACATAGACAATGCCGTTGCCGTCGGGTATGGTGGGGGCAATAATCTGCAACGTGCCGGCAACGTAGGTAAAGACGTAGTTTTTGGCTTCGCCACCTGTTGCCGTGATGGGGTACGTGCCTGCCGCGCTGCCTATTGTTGCCGTAGTGTTTGCCGTGGGTGCAGTGGTCAAAACGCCTACTCCGTCGCTATATTTCCAACCGCTGTAGGTGATTCTGAACGCGGGGTTCGCATTGCCGTATAGTCGGGTGGTATCCTCGGCGGTAACGGTTAGCGTGGCGGGTGTGATTTTGAAGCTCACTGCTACCGTAGTATCGGCATAGTAGGCAGGCGTTTCCGCTATCACGCCCTTGATCCAATACGTGCCGGTGTCCACCGGTACAGGGGTTTCAGCATACGTGCCGTATTGCGAAGCGGCGTATATATAAGTTGTATCGCCATAGCCGGGGTTAGTACCGTCGGTGAGAGAGGGCGCCAACGCCGTGCCGTACGTTGTTGTGGAGGCAATGACTGCCGTTGCGCGGCGTACGCTGGCTTTGTAGGGCGATTCATACGCGCCCATGTCAATGAGGGTTAGCTGTAGCCTGTCATCGCCTGCCACATCTTTTTCATTCGTAAAATTAGCAATGCCGCGGGCAGTTTTATAGGCTACCGTGTCGCCGTAGCCGATGCAGAAGCTGCCTTTTTGCAGGCGGTAGTCGCCGTCGGGGGTGGGTGCGCTGGTTGCCAGTTCGGGATCCACAAAGAGCGGGTCGTCGTCAATGTTGTTGCCGCCGTCGGCGCCAAAATCGTATGAGTTCCAAATGCCGATACCGCTGCCGCCGCTGCCTTGTACCAATGAGTAGGCGTAGGTGGTGGTGGAGCTGCTGTTGCAAATGTTAATATAACTACTTGCCGTATTTCCCCAAACGATACAGTTGGCAAGTGCGGGCAAGGAATTATAGTTATATATCCCGCCGCCGACAGCTGTTGCGCTGTTTCCGCTGATGGTAACGTTGGTGAGCGTGGGCGAGGAATTATTGTTACGCATCCCGCCACCGACACCTGTTGCGCTGTTTCCGCTGATGATTACGTTGGTCAGCACGGACAAGGAATTATAGTTACATATCCCGCCGCCGGCAGATGTTGCGCTGTTTCCGCTGATGGTAACGTTGGTGAGCGCAAGCGAGGAAGTATCGTTAAACATCCCGCCGCCTTCGTAGTTTGCGCTGTTTCCGCTGATGGTTACATTGCTGAGCGCAGGCGATGAACTCCTGTTATACATCCCGCCGCCGTTGTTTCGGGAACTATTTTTTGAGTTTACGTTAATAGTGCCGCTGCCGTTGGCATTGCCGCCGGTGATGGTGAAGCCGTCAAGCAGGGCGTCGCCTACGGTGTCTGCGGAAATTACTACGTGGTAGGTGTTATCAGCATCGCTGCCTATTGTGCCAATGTCGCCGCTGAGGGTGGTAACGTTGGTTACCCAATCGCGGTCGGCAATTGACGTGTCCGTGGTGATGCCCTCAAAGCCGCCGTAAATCTTTACATCGGTTACCAGCACAAAGGCTTTGTCGCGGGGGTTGGCTGTGGGAACGTCGGCGGCATTGTGCTGCGGCTGGTAGGTACCTGCGGCAACCCAAATCTGCTGAATGGCGGGGTTGGTCTTCGCCGCAAGGAGCGGGTCGGCAAGCCCTTCGTAAGCGTTTGCCCACGAAGAGCCGTCGCCTGTGCCATTGCCGGTTACGGTAACATAGATTATGCCGCCGGCGCCGGGCGTTGGAGCGGCTTCGTACGCACCCATATCTATAGTGCTGAGGAGTATGCGCGAGTTGCCGGCAAGGTCGGTGGACGTGCTATTGACGGTATTGTCGCCCGCGTTGATGCAGGGGCTGCTCATTTGCAGGCGGTAGTCGCCGGCGGGGGTGGGTGCGCTGGTTGCCAGTTCGGGCGCCACAAACTTCGGGTTGTCGTCAATGTTGTTGTTGCCGTTGACGCCAAAATCGATTGTGTTCCAAGTGCTGCCGCTGTAGCTGCCTTGTACCAATGAGTAGGCGTAGGTGGGGGTACTGCCGTCGTTGTAAACGTTAACGCCGCTTGTTGCCGTATTTCCCCAAAGGATAGAGTTGGTGATCGTGGGCGAGGAATTATCGTTATACATCCCGCCGCCGCTGGTGTTTGCGCTGTTTCCGCTGATGGTTACATTGATGAGCAGGAGCGAGCTAGAACAACCGGTGTTATACATCCCGCCGCCGGTGGCGTTTGCGCTGTTTCCGCTGATGGTAACATTGGTCAGCACGGGCAAGGAATTATAGTTAAACATTCCGCCTCCGCTGGAGGCGTTTGCGCTGTTTCCGCTGATGGTAACATTGGTCAGCACGGGCGAGGAATTATAGTTATACATCCCGCCGCCGGAGTTTGCGCTGTTTCTGCTGATGGTAAGGTTGGTCAGTGTAGGCGTGGAATTATAGTTATACATCCCGCCGCCGCTACTTTGAGCAATCTCTATTGAGTTTACGGTAATAAGGGTGCTGCCGTCGGCATTGCCGCCGGTGATGGTGAAGCCATCGAGCAGGGCATCGCCTACTGTGCCTGCACCGATTACTACGTGGTAGGTGTTATCAGTACTATCGCCTATTACGCCAAGGTCGCCGCTGAGGATGGTTACATTCGCAGGGTTCGTCAAATCGCGGTCGGCAATTGATGTGTCCGTGGCGATGCCCACAAAGCCGCCGTAAATCTTTACATCGTTTGCCAGCACAAAGGCTTTGTCGCGGTCGATGGTGGGGGCGCCACTACCGTCTGTTACTGCTGCCTTGTGCTGCGGTATGTTTAACAGTGGTTCCTCGCCCGTGCTGACCAATGTTACCATCAGCGGAAACAGCGCAGTCTACGACGGCGGCGGGATATATAACACTAGTTCCTCGCTCGTGCTGACCAATGTTACCATCAGCGGAAACAGCGCAAACGCCACCGGCGGCGGTATGTTTAACAGTAGTTCCTCGCCCGTGATCACCAACTCTATCCTTTGGGGAAATACGGCAACAAGCGGCGATAATAACGTTTACAACATCGGCAGCGCCCCCACCTACGACTACTCATTAGTAGGAGGTATAGACCTATCGAGCACAAGTATGGGCAATCTGAACGGCGCTGACCCTACCAACGACCCGAAGTTTGTCAATTGGATTAACCCTACACTGGGCGGCTGGACAGCCACCCCCGACGGCGACTACCGCCTGAAACTTAACAGCCCTGCTATCAATAAAGGAGATAACGCTGCCATTACTACGTCCATCGACACCGACCTTGCCGGCAAACCGCGCATCAGCAATGGCGCTATTGATATGGGAGCTTATGAAACTATCCTGCCAACGCCCGATATCAACAACATAGTCTATGTTACCGTAACCGGCGCCGGCGACTCTACCGGCTCGTCATGGACGAATGCTTATCCCGGGCTTGCCGACCCGCTCCTTGCTTCGGAGATCTACCTCCCCATCC
>BNXT01000028.1 GCA_025999775.1 Bacteroidia bacterium
GAAAGTGCGAGCGTATCGTCAAATTGTCCATACTTGATGAATGTCCACGTAGAGACAATCGCAATGCGCTGTTCCCAAAGATTATCACTATCTGCCAACTGACGGAGTATGGAACGGTCTGTTTTATGAAAAAAGCTAATTGGTTTCGATGTTTGGCGTTATATCTGCTAATAATGAATGTAGGAATCCCTGCGTCTAAGGCGGAAGTGTCTGGTTTTCAGGGTCTTATGGTTAATAGGATGATGATGGAAGACAAAACGTTATTGGGGATTCACGCTGGCGTGATATTGCCTTTGGGAGAGTATGGTGAAGCGCGAAAATTGGGTATTGGCGGCGGTTTACGTGCTAAATACTTCGGGACGAACACCATGGCTTTTTCGTTCAATGTAGGTATGTACAACCTTACGATTAAGGATGCCACCCTCCAGATTATGCAGAATTTTGTATTTGGCGGGGAGCTTGAGGATTATAAACGTCGGCTATTGGTGCCTGACGATGTGCAAATCAATGCCGTTACCGGCTCTTCGCGTTATATCCCTTGTAATGTTGGTGTAGAGTATTATTTCCCGAAGTACGCTGCAAAAAAATTTCGCCCATACATTGGTTTAGGTATTGGGTTAAATGCACTTAGTACGTACTACACTGTTGAATACAATGTTCCATTTAATTCGCGGCTACAGCAAATGCAAAATGAGGTACAATCATCGAAAACCCATACAACCATTGGCGTTACCCCTTCAGTAGGATTTCTTGCTACGTTAAACGAATTGTGGAACATCAATGCCGAAGTCAACTATAACTACTTCTTAATAGGCGATCAAAAAGGGTCAAGTCTGAAAGTATCACTCGGTGTGGTTTTAGATATAGGCTTCAAGTATGTCCGATAGAAGCGCTTACGTTAGGCAAAGCAGCAACAGGCTTGTAATGACCTGCTTCTTTGAGCGAAAAACGGGACTCGAACCCGCGACCCTCAGCTTGGGAAGCTGATGCTCTACCAACTGAGCTACTTTCGCAATCAACAATGCAAAGATACAAAATTTTTATATCATAACGCTATGTCAAATAAAAAAAATTATTGTTTACCTTTTTACTTTCTTGTTGGAGCAATTATTTTGCTTTGTATGGCATGTAATGAAGTTTATACGCCAAAACCGCGCTCGTTCTATCGTATAGACCTACCTGAAAAGGCATATCAAGTATTTAACGAGAAAACCTATCCGTTTCGTTATGAATACCCCGTATATGCTCAAATAATCCCATTTAATCAAGAAGGCGAGAAATACTGGACCAATGTTATATTTCCTGATTTTAATGCCCAAATCAATTTGAGCTATTTGGAAATTCATAATAATTTAAAAGAATATATTGCAGACGCTACCATGTTTGTCAATAAACACCAACAAAAAGCAGTAGGGATTTTTGAACGGGAATACGTCTATCCCGAAGGTCGTGTTTACGGTGTTATCTACGATATCAAAGGGTCTGGCGTGGCTTCAACGTGTCAGTTTTATCTCACCGATAGTGTGCACCATTTTGTAAGAGGTGCATTGTATTTTATGGAAACACCCAATAATGATTCTTTATCGCCAATCATCCGGTTTTTGAGAGAAGATATCGAAAACTTAATACGTACTGTAGAATGGAAAAGGTAAGAACGCTGTTCACTATTGCAGGGGGGTTAACCTATTTCTTAGGCAAGGTTTTTTTATTGACAATAACCTCATCAATCATGCCGTAATCTTTGGCTTCCGTGGAAGTCATCCAATAATCGCGATCGCCATCCTTGACGATCTTATCGTAGGGTTGTCCTGTATGTAAAGCCAGAATTTCGTCGAGTTCTTTCTTCGTTTTTTGTATCTCTCGTGCAGTGATTTCAATATCCGAAGCTTGTCCTTGTACGCCTCCTAACGGTTGGTGAATCATCACGCGTGAATGTTCCAAAGCGGAACGTTTGCCCGTTGAGCCGGCACATAACAATACGGCAGCCATGGAAGCCGCCATACCTGTACAGATGGTCGCTACTTCCGGCGTTATCGTTTGCATAGTATCATAAATGCCTAAACCCGATGTTACCGAGCCGCCCGGCGAATTAAGATAAATCGTGATATGACGCAAAGCATCGGTGGACTGCAAAAAAAGCAACTGCGCCTGAATGATATTGGCAACATCATCGTAAATAGGTACGCCCAAAAAGATAATACGCTCCATCATCAACCGCGAAAAAACGTCCATTTGCGCTACATTCATGGTGCGCTCCTCAATAATAGTCGGCGAAATATAATCGGCAGTCAACGATTGGTAAGCATCCAATTTTAAACTGCTAATCCCCAAGTGCTTGGTAGAATATTTGCGAAATTCATCATTGTAATTCATTTAGTCCTCCTTCTTTATTTCTGGGTTTTGTGCGGGCGTTGCTTCCGCAACATCATTGTCTTTATCGTACTGCTTTTTCAAGATGTTAACAAAATCGTCAAAATCTATTTTCTGTGTTGTAACCTGAATGGTGTTACGCACGACATCCATGATTTTATCTTGGAAAACCGCTTCATAAAAGCGATGACTTTCTTGTTGATTTCCCATCATTCTTTCAGCAAAATCCGAAAAGCGTTGTTTTCCCTCTTCATCTGTCGGAATTGGAAAGTACTGAGAAATTACGTTGGTGATATAGTAGTCCTTAACGTCGTTTTTGGTAATCTGAATATTGTTATCGGTGGTGATTTTATTTTCAATAAGCTGCCATTTAACGGCGGCTTGATATTTTGGGTAGTCCGCATCGGCTTGTTCCTGAGTCAGTGTTTCTTTGCCTTCTTGATTGGCGGATAGTATCCATGCACGTTTAAGAAAATCATCCGGAAGCTCAATGGATGTAGCCTCGACGACGGCTTCCTTGGCATCTTGAGCAAATTTGCGGTCAGCCTCACGTTGATACATCTTTTCCCCGTCCTGACGGATACGTTCACGCAGTTCGGCTTCGGACTTCACAGCGTCTTTACCATACACTTTGTCGAACAAATCCTGATTGAGTTCCGGCACAGTATCGCCTTCTTTAAAGCGATCCAGAATATTATCCACCGATTTTTGAACCATCTCATCACCTACTGTAATTTGGTGTGCGGTGGCTTTAACGGTACTTAAATCCAATTGAAATTCGGGCTTCAAGCCGACTTCAAACTGAAACGTAAAATCCACCTGCGTATCCAAGTCCGCTACATCATTATGTTGGCTTGGAATGGGATGCCCTAATACTTGGAGCTTATTATCGGTGATGTGTTTTTCCAATTGTTCCGACACAATCTTGTTGAGTTCCTCGCTTAGGAGAGCCTTTCCGTACATTTTTTGGATCATACCCAAAGGCACTTTACCGGGGCGAAAGCCGGGAATATTCGCTTTACGCTGATAATCGTTGAGCGTCTTCTTGAGATTGTTTTTATAGTCGTCTTCGGTAATTTCAAGTTTTAGATTGAGCGTCAATGGCGCAATGGTTTCGCTGGTAATATTCATACTACGTTTTTGGATTTGATTTTAACAATCCGCGAAGTTACAATTTTTTTTGGAAACAACAAAATGGTAGTTAAATCTTTTAGTCAAAAATTTTGTATTATCAAAATTATTATGTATTTTTGCAATATTATTACATATCAAATGAGAGAGAGTTTGATAAAAGAAAATTAAAAAGACCATGACAATTTCTTGTATTCTGTAAAATACAAGAATAATACTATTTTGTCCTGCAAGGACAGTACTTTATTATACTAGCGATTGTGGACGACCTTATGAAATTTTGCCTTTCAGGCAATAGTTGAGCGTGTGTCACTTTTCACCGCAAACTGCGCTACGCTTGTATGCGGTTATGAAAATCTTGCCCATTCGGGCAGAATCGGTCGTTGAGCGTAGCCGAAACGACCGGTGTCAACTCCACACTTCACACTCTATTGTTCATTATTCATTGTTCATTGTTTATGTGTAATTCAAAAATTTTATGTACATTTGCAGAAAAAAAACATGAAGAACTATAAATCGATGCTCGTATTCACGGCTTTTTTTTGCGCTATGGCGCTTGTTTGTACATTGATTGTACGTTGTTCACAGAAGCGTGCGTCGGAAAGTCAACCTGCTACGATAGCGTCTGATGGTAATCATAGCGAATTTACAACACCCCATACTATGAGAGTACTTTTAATCAATGGCAGTCCGCATGAGAAGGGTTGCACTTACACCGCTTTAAGCGAAGTTGCCCAAGCCCTCAATGCCGAAGGCGTAGAAACCGAAATTTATCACCTTGGTAGTAAACCTATGCAGGGATGTACAGCCTGCGGTTCATGTCGTAAACTCAAAAAATGTGTGTTTGAGGATCAAGTCAACGAAATCATCGAGAAAGCTAAAACCATGGACGGTTTCATTTTTGGTTCGCCGGTCTATTATTCAGGCGTTAATGGTACCATGACCGCCTTCTTAAATCGCTTGTTCTATGCCGGTAGTAGTCATTTTGCCTATAAACCCGGCGCTGCGGTGGTGTCTGCACGTCGAGCTGGTACAACAGCAACCTTAGACCAGTTAAACAAGTATTTTACAATTTCTAATATGCCTGTTGTGTCGTCGCAATACTGGAATATGGTGCACGGCAACACGCCCGACGAGGTTCGACAAGACCTTGAAGGCATGCAAATCATGCGTACTTTGGGACGCAATATGGCATGGCTACTTAAATCTATTGAGGCAGGGAAACAGGCTGGTCTCACTCGACCGGAAGCCGAACAGCGTATAGGCACCAATTTTATCCGTTAAACAGAGAAAAGTTGCTCAATAGGAACTTTTATACGTATAGACCCGCGTATAAGTTCTGCTTGTTTGCCGCGAATGGATGCTACTTCCATCGTAGGTGAAGTATCCGATAGCTTCACTAAATCACCCACTTTGAGCGTTGTCGGATTGATTTTAGACAGGTGCGGGTACGCCTCCGGTTTATGCGACGCGCCTCCGGATGCTAATTGTTCACGCTGTTGTACCAAGGTGTGACGGATCGTTTTGGTCGCAGTCTTCTCGGCGCCGACGCTCTTGATGTCTGCAATGGTACGTTCCACTAATTTATTGGCATCTTCGATGATCTGCTTTGCTTCGGTTTTAGCTTTGGTTAGCAGCTCTTTCTTTTGGACTTCCAATCGACTATGCAGTTGTTCGTATTTTGCGATAGTGGAAGCCAAAAATTCATCGGCTACTTGTACCGATTGCTGTTGTTGTTCCAACCGATGTTTTTCCAACTCCAATTGCTGCAGTTGCTGTTCAAAAGCAACATGTTTAATCCCTGTTTTTTGCATGGCGCTTTGTAAAATAGCGTCCGGCAGCCCAATGTTTTTAGCGGTTTCGAGTGCAAACGAACTACCGGGGTGCCCTGTTTGTAAGATATACAGTGGTTTATGGCAGTCCATGTCAAACAGCATAGCCCCGTTTTCTATACCGGACAAGCGGTCGGACAAGAGTTTAAGATTCGCATAGTGAGTCGTAACAATACCAACCGAATGTTGTGCATGCAAGTACTCTAACATAGCTTCCGCAATAGCGCCGCCTATTTGAGGTTCCGTACCGCTGCCCAATTCATCGGATAGAAACAATGTTTTCTCATGACTATGTTCTAACAAGTAGCGCATATTACTCAAATGGGAGCTATACGTACTGAGATCATTTTCGAGCGATTGTTGGTCGCCAATATCAATAAACAAAAAGTCAAATAGCCCCATTTCACTTTGCTCATCCATGGGCGCCAAAAGTCCACATTGAAACATGAATTGTACTAATCCGACCGTTTTTAAGCATACCGATTTACCGCCGGCATTGGGACCGGAAATAATCAGGATATGTACGTCGGTATCCAATCGTATATCCATTGGTACGATTGTTTTTCCTTGTTTTTTTAGGGATTGTTCAAGTACAGGATGGCGTGCGGCAAACCATTCGATAAATGGATCAGCGTTCATAATGGGTTTGATACAACGATAATGAAGCGCTAACAACGCTTTGGCACGCAAAAAATCCATATACCCCAAAAACTCGTAAGCCCGCAGCAAGTCTATATTATAGGGACGCAAAAAATCGGTAAACTCTTTCAGGATACGATAGATTTCTATTCGTTCATCATTTTCTAAATTCTGAATTTCATTATTGATAACCGATACATCATGTGGTTCAATAAACAGCGTTTGTCCAGTGGAGGAAATATCATGAATGAGTCCGGGCATTTGGCTTTTGAAACCCGATTGCACCGGTAATACTAAGCGTCCGTTGCGTACAGTGGCTTCGGCATTGTCGTGAACCCATCCCTGCTCTTTCGCTTTCCGCAGTATGCGATTGATAGCATGCTCATTTTCCGAACGTTTACTGCGTAGTAATCGGCGTAATCGGAACAATTCCGGCGATGCCGAGTCGGCGAGCTGTCCTTCGTCATCCAACAATGCAAACAAGCGTTCCAAAATATCGGCAGCAACATAAATATCGTCAATACGTTTCGTTAAATAGGGAAATCGTTGTTCGTCCAACCCGTAGATAAGTACCAAGAAATTTCCAATGGTATTCAAGGATGCCCGTAAATCCAGCATTTCCTCTAATTCTATGATACTACCGGCAATGCTTATTCGCTCCAAACAAGGGATTAAATTGTAGTAATCTTGTGACGGCACCGATGCACCCGACTCCATGAGAATCCGCATTTCCTCCGTCTCGGAGAGTAATCCCTCCAAGGTGTCAAAATCGGTAATAAATGCGATGTTTGCAACATGCTGCTGTCCCAATGGAGATAGACAATAGCTGTTTAAAGTTGACTCTACAGCCGTGAAACCTATTTTTTCCTTAAAATTAGCAGGGTAAAACACCGTGTTTAAAGATTTTTAGTGAGTTTTGTCACAAATTTTGATTCGTGAAACATCTCTTTAGCGACAATACGAAGTAGGGTATAGGTAGGTATTGCAAGCACCATGCCTTTAACGCCGGCTAACTGTCCGGCTGTCATAATGACCAAGAAGATTTCCAATGGATGCGCCTTGACACGGTTGGAATAAATGGTAGGTTGCAAAAACATCCCGTCAAGCAGGTTACAAGCGAGGAATGTCGCTACAATTTTCACTACAATCCATATCATATCGGGCGAATAGCCACCGGACAATGCTGCTACGTAGGCTAAAACCGATGCTATGGTAGCGCCAATAATAGGACCTAAATAGGGAATAACATTAAAAATACCGCCGATAAAACCAAATAACAAGGCATTCTTCACGCCTAACAGCGCCATAATCGAACTCAATAAAGTCATTATAATCAGTACATCCAAGATTAATCCTGTGAAATAACGCACCAACAAGCGTTGGGAATTGGAAAGGATGCGATCAGCCTGCACTTCGTAGGCAGTTGGAATAAAAAGCATTATGATTTGGCGAAAAAGGTTTTGGTCTTTCAAAAAGAAAAGTCCAATAAAACAAACCGCAAAAACGCCTATGACCGCATTGGAGACAACATGGATAACACTTGAAAACAGAGAACTAAACTGCATGGATCCCCAAAACGAATGGATATATTCAACAAGCGCGGTTTCCAACATTTGATCTTTGGACATGATATTGTAATCCCACAAGGTTTGCTGTATGGATACTAATAAAGTAGCCAATTCTGCCTCAAGATTGACAATATCCAACTGTTGTATAGCGTGAGCTTGCTTCAAAACCATAGGAATAATGCTCAAAACAAATAGCACACATAAGCCCAATATCATGATCAATGTAATAACACTGCTCCACACAATGGGTATCTTGCAACGTTTAGTCAGAAAATTGACAATAGGTTTGCCGACTAACGACAATACAAAAGCGCATACGATGTAAATAATAATCTTCGGAAAAAACAGCGTCGCAATGCCAAAAACAACGACAAGGGTCAGTAGAAACCGCCATGTCTTCAAAGTTTTACGAGACGAAAAGACAGTGTCATTATCCATGGGTCAATTTTCTGAGATGTTTACGTGCCGTTCTTTCTTTTGTGAATGAATATCCTGAATGCGAATGAGGATACCGGTTTCTTCGACAGCACCAAAATGTGCGTTAATAGCCGTACCAAAGGTTTTCATAGTGGGCGATAGTTTTATATAAGCGCTAATAAGCGGCGGTATATTTTCGCCGTATTCACGTACTTTCTTATTAAGTGCTCTCAGGGCTTCATCTTGCGATAATCCTTTGAAAAAATGGTCTATTTCGTCTATATCGGTTACTAAATGTACGGATTCTATAGGGGTTACTAACTGGTCAGGATCATTGTAGTAGAGTTTCATAAAGCGCAATAAGTAATCGCGAGCCGTAACGTTATAGGTCGGATACATCGTAACTTTTCCAAAGAAATAGTCGATATGGGGATTGTTGGATACCAAAGCGCCCAACCCGTCCCATAAGTTATCCAATGAGAACAAGCCCCTGCGAGGATCGGTAGTCCCCTGATAGTGTGGTTGGATGAATGAACGTCCTAATTCAATGGTTTTTGAAAAATACTCCCGCATAAAAAATTCCGAGAAGAGAAACAGCTCCGATGTAGCAATCTGAGGAATTCCGTTAACAACCGGAATGACGTTACCTTCGAGGTAACGGTAGCCGCCCACAATTTCTTGATCGGTGTCATCCCATACTATCAGTTGTCGATAGGGCACTTCGCACAGGTCAAACTCGTCTAAATCGAGGGCTTTACCGGTGCCGCCACCGGCTTCCCGAAATGCTATCTCACGTAAACGACCAATCTCACGCACTGTATTAGGCGCATTCTGATGCGTTACAACATATATCTCTCGATCTTTATTGTTGGTACGTCGCAAAAACCGTTCCGGCGTTAATTCTGCTCGTATTAACGCACGATCGATCTTCGGAATAATGGATTGTTCGGTACTCATTATTTCTTGGAATGGTGAGGCTCTGCAACCGCATCACCAATATACAATGCAGTTAGCAAAGTAAAAATATAAGCTTGTATAAATGACACTAATAACTCCAAGGCGCTAATAAACAGTGCAAAGAACACCGATATTGGGGATACGCCAAATCCTATTGCCGGAGATATTTGTCCCAAAATGAAGATAAGAAAGATGAACCCCATGACGATGATATGTCCGGCTGTCATGTTCGCAAAAAGACGTATCATCAATACCACAGGCTTTGTTATAACTCCCACAAATTCCACTACCGGCATTAAGGGCAACGGTATTTTGAGCCACCATGGCGACCCCGGATCGTTAAAGATATGTCCCCAATAATTCTTTGTAGAACTAAAGTTAACAATCAAAAACGTTAACATTGCTAATGTGAATGTTATACTTATACTACCGGAAACATTAGCGCCACCGGGGAAAATAGGGATAAGACCCATCAAATTATTAATCAAAATGAAGAAAAACAACGTTAACAAGTAGGGAAGATACTTGTTTGCGTGTTTGGCATCCATGGCTGGCAGAGCGACGGTATCACGAATATAGACAATGATCAATTCCATAAGATTTTGTAAGCCTGTTGGCGCTTTTGAACTTCCCCGACGTTTGTAGGCTTTTGCGACCGATAAAACAAGCCACAATAGAAGGGCTGTCGTTATCAGAAGGGATACGGCATTTTTGGTCAATGAAAAATCCAAGGGTTGCTTAGCCGACAACTGTCCGTTAGCCTCAAAATGCTCAATATGCCCTTTTTCATTGAGACCAAAGCCTTTGTACAATGCGTGCCCATGATGAAACTTGGAAGACCAGAAAGCGTAGAACTGACCGTCATAAATCAACAAGATAGGCAGCGAAATCGTTATGTGCGTTGTTTTATACGTAACAATATGCCATTCATGGGCATCAATGATATGCCCTATCATCTCTTTGCCCGGGTTCATTGCCTCGACTTCGATGGCTTCAACATGTTGAGCTTCAATAACATCACCGTGGGACGCATCCGTATCCGGAACCTCCTGCGACTGCAACGACCAACTCAAGCCGCCACATAGCGCTAATATGAATATACCTTTTAACTTCATTTGGCAAAGTTATGAAAAAAAATGAAATGTGCCAAATGTAATTGCATATTTTTTAACCAATTCGGAAAAAATGCGTATCTTTGCAGTTGTAATTTTGTCGCAAAAAATGTATGTA
>BNXT01000029.1 GCA_025999775.1 Bacteroidia bacterium
ATTGAAAATATTGTACAACACGCCCAATGGTATGATTTCCGAAATCATCCATACAGGAGGAAAGGGATTAGAATAGTTACTCTTAAAATGTTCGATAAACTCCTCCTTGCTTTTATCAATTTCAGATTGTATAAGGGTAGTCGTTTTTGTGAATATAAGATGATTGCTGAAATTTACAACGTTTGTCATCCAAAACACATCGCCCAGTCCATCGCTTATCAGATTATTCATTGCGCTACGAATAGCAACTTCTATTTTTTCGATTTCATTAAAAAGCAATATCCGTAATTTACGGTCGAAGCGGTACATATCAAGCGCCATGTCGAAAGTAGCATCATCTTTATATAAATGGTTTTCTTTTGGTGTTTTCAGCAAAGGGTGCAAATAAGCACTCAACCGGTAGTAGCCGATGTTAGTAAGATAACTGACAACTTTTTGTTCATCAGTGATTGACAGACCCCGACTTTTCAACAGAGGAATTAAATTCTGTGGCAGAGTACAAGTTTTAGTGTAATTGATTTTCATGACTATATAAAAAAAACGACCCGCTGATTTGAGCATTGTAAAGAGGCTTAGCGGGTACTGGTACTGCAAAGGTACAACAATTTTTCCAAACCACCAAATTTTTTTTGGATTTTTTTCTCTTCTTAATCACAAAAACTACTTATGCACAATAAGCAAGTGGACAATCCGTAGGATGCACGACAAATTCCCCATTTTCGGGAGATTTCTCAATTCTCAATTTTTTTGAGCACGCAGATAACGCAGATTAAACGGATTTTCGCAGATAAAGAAAAAAACTTCACACTCCAAACTCCACACTCCAAACTCAATACGCCGGGACATGCCATTGGAAGTATGCTTGTGGGTGCTTGCATGCGGGACAAACTATTGGCGCTTTTGTACCTTCATGAACATAACCACAATTGCGGCAGTACCATAATACGCTTTCCGGTTTTTCAAAAATCGAGCCATCCGTAAGGTTTTGGAGTAATTTGCGATAGCGTATTTCGTGGCGTTCTTCCACTTTAGCTATTTGGCGAAAAGCATTCGCGATTTCAGGGAACCCCTCTTTATCGGCTATTGTAGCACATTCCGGATAAGCAAGCGTCCATTCTTCGTGTTCACCCTCTGCAGCGGCTGCCAGATTTTCTTTAGTGGTCGCAATAACGCCGGCAGGATAGGTCGTGGTGATCTCTACCATACCGCCTTCAAGAAATTTAAAGAATACTTTTGCATGTTCACGTTCTTGCTCCGCTGTTTCTAAAAAAAGTGCGGCAATCTGTTCATAGCCTTCCTTTTTGGCAACACTGGAAAAATAAGTATAACGTGTCCGCGCTTGCGATTCGCCTGCAAACGATGCCAATAAGTTCTTTTCTGTTTGTGTGCCCTTGATGCTCATAATATTTAATTTGAATTTATCATAGTTTTTTCGTACCTTTGTGAATAGATACTCTACAAAGGTAACAAAATTTTTAGAAATAGCAAAGTTAGTCTATGAATTTAGTATTTGCCACACATAATCAGCACAAATTGCAGGAGGCACAGTCCAAACTGTTACAATCTGCTCCGTTTGTTGCACTTGTGAGTTTGGATACGTTAGGATTTACGGAAGATATACCGGAAACCGGAGACACATTACAAGAGAATGCATTACAGAAAGCACAAGCGGTCTATAATCGGTACGGAATACCCTGTTTCTCCGATGATACAGGTTTAGAAATAGAGGCTTTAGGTGGCGCTCCGGGTGTATATTCTGCTCGCTTTGCAGGCGAACATTGCAGTTTTGAGGATAATATGTGTAAAGTATTACAATTGCTTGACGGTCAAACAAATCGTAAAGCCTGTTTCAAGACCGTTATTGCTTTGATAGTATCCACTACAACGCATTATTTCTTTGAAGGACACATTGAAGGGACTATCCACACCGAACGAAAGGGCATTGAGGGTTTTGGTTACGATCCAATCTTTGTGCCATGCGATGATATACAAACCTTTGCAGAGATGCCGCTTTCCGAAAAAAACAAACGTAGCCATCGAGCATTGGCATTAGATAAACTCATTCAATTTTTGAAAGACAATGAAGCCAAACTATAAGTGGATATACCATCTCAGCTTGCTGAGTTTCATTATAATTACCGGATTCTATTACAATCTGCGTTCAACTTATAATCTGGCGGCAAACGAGCTATTTCGGATTATCAATCACAGTGGAGCATGGATAGATGTTGTCTCTTGGTGGCGGCTACCAAGCTTAACGCCTGTGTTTTTGGCAGTCAACTTTGGATGCAGTCTGCAATGTATAGCTATTCTCTACTCCATTGCCACGCCGTTGTTATTGTATGTTATTTTCTTAATGTGCACGTATCTACTAAAAAAAGAACATAGCGGCTTTGTGCTGTCAGGCGCACTTTTAGGTGTAAACACCGCATTCTTTATGGGGAAACACGACACGTTGGAAGCTATGGCATGGGGGTATATGGGATGTTTGATAATACAGCGACTATGTATAAAATATAGAGATACCAAGTCCTTTCGTATGATAAGTACGTGGGGTATGTTCCTTTTTGCGACGTTTGTAATGCTAATGCACCTTACACCAATAACCACATTCAACGACGAGGTTTTAAAAAGTGGTTTTTATTTTACAAATGGGTTCAGATTCCTTTTTGAAAAAGGATTGCCGATTTATATCTTTATGCTCTTGTTAGGTAGCTACATTGCACTGTTTTTATTTGAGAAAAAACATTCTGTTAACTTCCTATTCGGCATCTTGTTTTATGTTTTGATAGTTATTCGACAGTCCGGTTTTTCCATAGATTTTGAAAATCTTTTGTTACCCTTAGTTTTTTGGGGGGTCTGGCTATTTTCTGAAACAGTTTTGATCTACCCAAAACATGTCCAAACCAAGTTTTGGATAGTATCGGTTGTATTGCTGATAGGCGCTTTTGGCGCTTTGCGGTTTCAAACAACTTATCAGCAACGGTACAATTACATGAAAACATTTTTACAAGCCGCCGAAAATACTGGTCATTCTAAGATTTCTATGTTTCATGAATTGCAGCGCGTTAATAAATACATCAATCCACGGTATGTTGCTGTGGAAATGACGCTTGTGTCCACTTTGCTACAACACCCACCCACGACTGTTTATTTTTACGATACACTACGTCATCCGGAGCAAACGACGGGTCTTATTGTGGATGAAGTACATACGTACAAAACCTTGAACACAAACTATTTTCCATTTAAAGATTCTACCTACACTGAGATATTTACACCTCTCTTGGAACATATTGTTATTGTAGATGTTTCTTGCGGTGCAGAACATTACGCATCGGATCAAGGCATCCCATACCTTCCCGATGAAAATCATACCAAAGTAAAATTTTTCCATGTTGAGAATAGAGTTGCTTCCAATGCCTACGAAGGAGACTACGCTATGGAAGCTACGCGCAGTAGTCCCTACGTGTTTTCAACGCGCATTTCCGATGTGCAACCCTACGATATGATGCGTGTAACAGTTTTAAGAAAAGGTAGTGAGGAAGGGCATTTAGTGATCAGCGATCCTTTCGGAGGCAAAATTTTCTACACCAAAGAACACCGTATTATGCCCATGAACGATACGGCGTGGCAAGAGCTATCTATTCTTATTGAAATACCGCCTAATATAACTTCTTTAAGCGTTTATGGATGGAATAGTACCAACGGAAATTCAATCGTTTATTACGATAATATGCATATCTACACTTGGCGAAAACAATAACATCATGGCACATAAATCCGGTTTCGTAAATATTATCGGCAATCCCAATGCAGGCAAATCCACCTTAATGAACGTTTTAGTGGGCGACAAACTGTCAATCATCACACCTAAAGCACAGACCACACGGCAGCGCATACTGGGCATCTGCAATACCGATGAGTATCAAATTATTTTTTCCGACACTCCGGGCATGGTTAATCCTCACTATAAATTGCATCAAGCTATGATCAACAGTATCAAAGCGACTTTGCAGGATGCCGACGTGTTTTTGTTAATCTCTGACAGAGGTGAAGACTTTAAGAATGAAGATATTATTCGAGATATTCAACAATCTAAAATACCTGTTATCCTGCTTCTCAACAAGATTGATTTATCATCACAAGAAGAGATTGCTACGCAAATTGAGCGATGGCAGACTAAGCTTCCCGATGCGGCGATATTACCGGTATCAGCGCTGCATAAATTCAATACGCAATCGGTCATGGATATGATTTTGGAACGTCTGCCGGAAGCGCCACCCTACTACCCCAAAGACGAAGTATCCGACCGACCGCTACGCTTCTTTGTGACGGAAATCTTGCGTGAACAAATCTTGATACACTATCAAAAAGAGATTCCTTACTCGGTAGAAGTGGTAGTAGATACGTATGAGGAAACCGATGATATAGACAAGATTCGCTGTCTAATCTATGTGGAACGCGAATCGCAAAAGCATATTATTATTGGCAAAGAAGGTGCAGCGCTCAAACGTGTCGGTAAAAATGCTCGTCTGCAAATGGAGCAGTTTTTAGGTAAAAAGGTGTTTTTGCAAATCTTCGTTAAAGTGATAAAAGATTGGCGTAACGACGAAAAAGTCCTGAAAAAATTCGGGTACAACACGTGATTAGTAGGGGCGGGTTTCAAACCCGCCCCTACAGCAACGTCAATATCACCCACCCAAATAAACAATCCTGCAAATCCTAAAATCTTGTAAATCCTGATTCAGACATTGACCGTAGAGACGTAGCATGCTACGTCTCTACAATCGCAATCGTAACGGCATAGTGCATACCTCGCCATCCTCTGTTGTAGGGGATTGCGAGTCAAGCCCGCAATGACGACCTTATGAAATCTTGCCTTTCAGGCAATAGTTGAGCGTGTGCCACTTTTCACCGCAAACTGCGCTACGCTTGTATGCGGTTATGAAAATCACGCCCTTCGGGCAGAATAGGTCGTTTTATTAGAGAAATTAGGTGTGAATGAGGTTCCTGTAGCGCTACTTCCCCTTGATTTGAGAGAACCCTTTGCCGTAAACGCCGGTAACCGTACCGATACTGGTAAAGGCTTCGGGGTCATGGGCTTTCACAACACGTAAAATATCCTGTATCTCATTCTTAAGTACCACTACCATCAATATTTCGGTATCTTTTTTGGAATACCATCCCTTACCATGAATAACCGTAACCCCTCGATGATGATTGCTTGCAATATCTTCAGCGATAATCTCATGCTGTGTGGAAAAAATAAACATTTGCACAGATTGTTGTGAGCCAAGCAGTACCAAATCAATAGTATAGGCTGTGATTGCCATCACGACAAAGCCGTACACCACAATACGAAACGCTTCCATCGCCGGTTTTCCCATAAACAAGTAAAACACCACAAACGCGGAACTGATGATAACTACATCGGCATAAAGGATCACCTTACCCGGAGTGATGTCCCGATATTTATTGATAATCAAGGCTAATATATCCGTACCGCCTGTACTGCCGCCGGCTTTAAAAATGGAGCCTATGCACAATCCTATGAGAATACCGCCAATGACAGCAGACATCGCTTTGTCATCTCCCAAAAACGGCTCGGTGATATAACTTTGTGCAATATTGATAAACACTGAAATCGCCACAATAGCGCTAATTGTTTTTACCCCAAAGCCCTTTCCCAGAATCTTCAAAGCAATCACTATCAATATCGCATTGAGCGCTAACGAAGTATAACCCACAGGAATCATCTTACCGGAAGCGTAATACACAAGCGTCCCAATACCATTGAGACCTCCCGAAACAATTTCGGAATTGATGACAAACCCGACAAGCGTAACAGAATACAACGCTAAAAAGAACAAAATCGTCAAATCATTTCTGATTTCCGTCGCAAGACTTTGTTTGGAAAACACCTTAGCAGGTTTAATTTTTACATTCATAATCTCAGTTATAGAGATACAAAATTACAAAAAAAAATTGACTTATAGGTTAGCTTGCCATTATAATGGTTTGTAATTCTTGTTCCGTGAAAATCAGATTGTCGAGCGACTTCAAGTTACGTTGTAATTGAGCCACGCTGCTTGCCCCGATGATCACGGAGGTAATATCCGAACCTTCACGCAGTAGCCATGCCAAAGACATTTCTGCCAATGTTTGTCCACGTTGTGCTGCGATTTCGTTCAGGCGGGCTATACGAGACATCATTTCCGGGGATATTTCTTCACGTTGTAAATAGCCGTGTATCTTAGCTGCTCGTGAATCCGCTGGAATACCGTGTATATAGCGATCGGTAAGTAATCCTTGCGCCAATGGAGAAAAAGCTATAGTGCCCACGCCATAACGTTTTGCGACTTCTACACGCCCCTCATCGAACGCGCGACGCATCAACAAACTGCATTTCTCTTGACTGATAAGGCACGGCGTACCCTCGCTTGCCAATAATTGATACATGCGTTCAGCGACTTCCGTAGGGTAGTTGGAGATACCTACATAAAGCGCTTTTCCTTGTCGTACTACATGGGATAAGGCGCGAGCGGTTTCCTCAATGGGCGTATTAGCGTCGTAGCGGTGGCTGTAAAAGATGTCCACATAATCTAAGCCCATACGTTGCAAACTTTGGTCAAGGCTGGCAATAAGATACTTACGCGAGCCGCCGTCTCCGTAAACGCCTTCCCACATTTTGTATCCTGCCTTAGTACTAATGATAATTTCATCACGGTGCCCGTCAAGGATATCCTTGAGCATTCGTCCAAAATTAAGTTCTGCACTACCCGGTGAAGGTCCGTAGTTGTTCGCCAAGTCAAAGTGTGTAATACCACTCTCAAAAGCGCAATTCACCATATCCGTAGCCACGGCGAAGTTGTCCACATCCCCAAAATTGTGCCATAATCCCAAAGCTATACGCGGTAACTGAAGACCGGAATAACCACAATACGCATAATCCATAACTCTATAATTTTGATTGTTTAATGTTGCAAATATAGTAAAAATATTTTAAATGTAGGGGCGGGTTTCAAACCCGCCCCTACTATTTTTGAGACAGCCCCTTTGTAGAGTTTATTGTTAGTCAGGGCAAACTACAAGCCTAACACTCTTCTGATAGGCGCTCCATTAGGATTAGATGCAGACGGCGCTTCATCTTCAAGGAATCCTGTGCGACGGAATCCAACAAAATGTAAAGTCGTACCGGCGGGAATATCCCCCGCACTGATAATCTCTATATTATCGTACAGCATATCAAACTCTATTTTATCGCCTTTACCACCTGAAGGAAGCGTTATAGCGCCTTCGGAGATTTTACCATTGGTAATGGTAAGTTTATTCACTGCCGGTACGTAATATGGCTTTGAATTATCCCAAAATAGATTTGAGGTGGTCGTTGCAGAAAACGTTCTGCTGGCCACATCACAATCCGCTTCCACAACAAAAGCAAATGCTGCACGCACGGTTACAGAATCCGCCGTACCCGGGACAAGCCCTGTACCTGTACCACGCGGTTTGAACCCATATCCTACTGTCGTTGCACTTCGCCATGCATCAGATAGAATCATCTTGTTTGATGCATTATCAGGTGTATTAGCAGTAAACATGTAAAAAGTATCGCGGGTATAACCTGTACTGGGTAGATTCGTGCATATCATACGCCAATCACCACACATTTCGACTACGTTAGTCGCGCCGGGATCCGGTACTTTATTACACCCTATCAGCGTAATGATGCAAAATCCTATGGCTGTCAATCCTATTATTTTCATTATATTTTTCATATTTATATCGTTAATTTAAGTTTTACTACTTTTATTTTGCCCACCATACAGGTTCAAAATAACCGACCTGAACTTTTGGTGCATTGCGATTTCTTTCTAATTCCGTTGCGGGCCAGATGAAGCGTTTTGGCATTTGAATTCCACCTGCATCAGGCGAAGGAATCATAAAGGACGGATATCCGGTTTTACTGTGATCAAACCATGCTTCAGCAGGCTGACGACTGGCGGCTGCGATCCATTTTTGAGTTATGATTGCTTCCAATTTGTTGGCGTTTGTTCCTGCTGAGGGATATTCATAAACGCTGTCTGTGGCGAGCAAAGCTGCTGCGGCAGTCGCTGTGCTTCCAAAGTCAACAAAAGAAGCCGTTACACCCGCTTCGTAATCTGCGGCAGCATTTTGACCAACGAAAAGCTTAGCTTCTGCAAGCATAAAACTGAGTTGCGCCGGAGAGAAGAACCATACAGGATCATTACCCTTTATGTTAATCGAAGCTAGTTTATTAGCTGTAGCCGCGGTAGTGTATCTCGAATCGCCCAATTGACCATACGGCGCTCCTAAAAATACGGTATCTGCACCCATTTTGTAGATGCCACTTATTCTTGGGTCGCGATTGGCAGTAAACATATTGACAGTTTGCTCGGTTGCCGCTAAATTAACGGTTGTCAATCCATTGGGTCCTATGACGCTATACAGCGGATTTTCACTACCAACTGAAGCCGTATAGGCTCCTATGCTGGCTGTGGTAAACCCTGCTGCATCTGCCAAACAAGCATTGATACCTGTTGTTGCTTTTGCAGCATTAAATTTTGTTTGACGAAGATAAAGTTTCAGTTTTAATGTATTAGCAAAGGCTTTCCATTTATTGATGTCGCCGGCAAAAACCTGATCGTCTTTACCATTTTGCTTTGTAACAACTGTAGCAAACGTTTTACCTACTGCCGTGTTTAATCGTGTGATGAGGTCATCATAAACATCCACGCCGTCATCATATTTTGGATGCAAGGTTACTGTTGCTCCTTTGCAAGCTTCAAAATACGGGATCTTATCAAAACAATCCACTAAATACGCGTAGTTAAATGCTTGCATACACGTAGCAATGAGATACGAATTCCAGTCTCCAACCTTTTCAGATTCTTCCAATACATATTGGTAATCGTTCAAAGCGCCCGAATAACATTCTGACCAAAAAGCATTGAACTCCGTAGCCGGAGCTGAATAAGCCATGATGGAGGTGTATTGGCTTGCTTGCGGTTTTTGTGTACAATGCTGTGCCCACAACGAACCATAGATTCCCAAAAACCAATTGTAAGTGAACGCTGTGGACAATTCAGCAGCAGGCAGTACCAATTCGTAAGGTACTGCTAGAAGATTATTAGGATCTTCATTAACATCAAGATATTTGTCGCAAGAGTTCGTACTCAATAAGAGCGCTCCTGCAGCCATTATGGATAAAATTATTTTTTTCATATTCTTAAGATTTATTAGATGGTTACTTTAAGTGAAAAACCCCAACTGCGTGTAGAAGGATAACCCATAAATTCGCCATAATTTGAGGATAATCCGGTACCGGAGGTTGCAACATCCGGATCAATGTATGTATTTTTCTCAGGTGTCCATAAGAAAAAGTTATTTCCAACTATACTGAAATCAACACTATTGAAAGGTGTTTTGCTGATGATGCTTTTCGGCACGCGGTAGCCCAATGTTATTTCACGAGCACGGAACGAGGATTTATCCAACAAATGTGCGCCATCATTGATATTATCACGTCCATAGTTCCAATAACGACCAATATCTGCTTTACCCATCGGGTGATTGTTAGGAACATAGATAGTATTTCCTGCGGCGTCTTTAGCCTCAAGAACAGTATTCGGTTGAACCCATGGTTGACGTTTATTATAAGCCGACCAAAGACTATTACCATTCCAATCGTAGGTATCAGCTGTTTTTGAGAAGAACAAACCGCCTTTACGCCAATCAAACGCGGCTGTCAGATAGAAGCCTTTATAATTGACCTGCGTTGAGAACCCCATCGTGAAATCATGTTGCATACATCCAAAGTCTGCTTGTGGACCGGCTGCAGAAACAGACCCATAATT
>BNXT01000030.1 GCA_025999775.1 Bacteroidia bacterium
TTCCTAAATTAAAAAAATATGGATACAAGCAAAATACAAGCCAAATTCAAAGAACTATACGGCACGGAGGGCGCTGTTTACCTCTCGCCGGGGCGTATCAATCTGATTGGTGAACATACCGACTATAACGGCGGTTTCGTGTTGCCCGGAGCGATTGATAAAGCGATATATTGTGTTATCAAACCCAATGGAAGCAACAAAGTGCGTGCTTACGCTCCGGACGAAAATCCGAAAACAGTAGCAATCAACAGCGAATTTGGCTTGGAAGAAGCCGATAAACCCAAAGAACGTTGGGCACAGTATATCTTTGGCGTGTGCCGTGAAATAGTGAAAAAAGGCAAGACCATTCCCGGATTTGACATCATCATTTCCGGCGATGTCCCGCTGGGCGCAGGAATGTCGTCATCGGCAGCATTGGAAAGCTGTGTAGGCTTTGCACTCAATGACCAATATGCGCTGGGGTTCGACAGGTTTGAATTGGCGCTGATTGGTCAGGCAACCGAACATAATTACGTGGGTGTGAAATGCGGCATCATGGACCAATTTGCATCCTGCTACGGCAAGGAAGGATCGCTCATCCGCTTGGATTGCCGATCGTTAGAATATGAGTATTTCCCGTTTGATCCGAAAGGCTACAGATTAACGCTCCTCAACACTTGCGTAACACATACCTTGGGCGACGAATACAACGAACGTCGCACATCTTGCGAACGCACCGTGGCTGCTATCGCTAAGAAACACCCGGAAGTAAGACTATTACGTGATGCAACGCTCGACATGCTGAAAGAAGTTGCCAATCAGGTAACAGCCGTGGATTACATCCGCTCGGAATTTGTTATTGAAGAGATTCAACGTCTGCTGGATACGTGCGAATTATTGAAAAAAGGCGATTACGAGGCGGCAGGTAGAAAAATGTACGAAACACACACGGGACTGAGCCTGAAATATATGGTCAGCTGCCCTGAATTGGACTTCCTTAATGAAATGGCTAAAAAAAGTGGCGTCGCAGGGTCGCGTGTGATGGGCGGAGGCTTTGGCGGATGCACAATCAATTTAGTCAAAGACGCATTGTATGAAGAATTTGTCAAAGAAGCAACTACAGCCTACGAAAAGAACTTCGGGATTACACCGAAAGTCTATGACGTAGTCATTAAAGACGGTGCAAGAAAGTTAGAAATGTGAGTGGAACTGCGAAAGCGCTTCCGTCATTTTCTGGCATATCTCTGTGTTACAAAGGTTGCCAATGCTTCCGATATGTGTATGACGTACTGTTTTATCAGGCGTAAACCGGCGTTCGTTCACTTCTATGCCAACTTCTTTGTATGCGTCTCGAAAGGGTTTGCCTAAGAGAACACGACGATTCACCTCCTCCACGGCAAACAAGTAATCATAGTTGGCATCATTCAAAATCGTTTCATTGACCTGAATGTTTTCCAACATAAACTGCGTCATGATGAGCATATCATTTAGCGTATCCATAGCGGGAAACAAAATTTCCTTTAGCAGTTGATAATCGCGGTGATAGCCGTGTATGAGATTTGTTTGCAGCAAGGCTAATTCATTGGGTAAGCTTTGTATCCGATTGGCTTTAGCGCGCACCAATTCCCATACATCCGGATTTTTCTTGTGCGGCATAATACTTGAACCGGTCGTCAATTCATCCGGGAAATGAATAAATCCAAAGTTTTGCGACATGTACAAAATACAGTCCGACGCTAATTTATTGAGCGAGGAAGCCACCGCAGAGATTGCAAAAGCTACTGCTTTTTCGCTTTTACCTCGACTCATTTGGGCTGCAATCACATTGTAATTCATCGTATGAAAGTCCAGTATTTTGGTGGTCATTTCACGGTTAAGCGGAAACGAATTGCCATAGCCGGCAGCAGAGCCTAACGGATTTTGATTCACTACATTGTAGGCTGCCAAACAAAGATACAGGTCATCAATCAACGTTTCGGCGTAGGCGCCAAACCACAAACCAAACGACGAAGGCATCGCTATTTGCGTATGTGTATAGCCCGGCAGCAATACCTCTTTGTAACGATTACTCAAGCGTTGTAACAGATCAAATAGGCTTTTTATTTGGTCTTTAATCTGTATAATAGCATCCTTCAGATACAACTTAACGTCCACCAACACCTGATCGTTGCGCGAGCGTCCGGAGTGTATCTTTTTCCCTATATACCCTACCCTTTGCGTGAGTAGGAGTTCTACTTGAGAGTGAATATCTTCCACCTCGTCGCAAATCGTGAACGTACCCGCTTCAACCTCTGAAAGCATCGTTTGTAACGCTTCCCGTAAAATTGATTCTTCATCTTGGCTCAATAGCGCAATGCTTTGCAGCATCTGGATGTGTGCCAACGAGCCTAAAATATCATATTTAGCCAAGCGCAAATCAAAAATCCGATCGTTACCAACCGTAAATTTATCAACCCGAAAATCGGCTAAAACGCCTTTATTCCAAAGTGTACTCATAGTATAAGGTTTATCTCAATTTTTTTAATTCTCAGTTCTCAATTCTCAATTTTTTTCACAGGTATATTACGTAATATCTCTAATGTCAACTCCCAAAATCGTGTAACCGTAGCGATTTCGAGTTTTTCGTCCGGCGAATGTACGCCACGCATTGTAGGACCGAAGGATACCATATCCATAGCGGGGTATTTTTCGCTAATAAGTCCACATTCCAAACCTGCATGAATAGCTAAGGCTTCACCGTCTTGTTTAAACAGTTTTTTGAAACAATCCAAACACAGTTTGAGTATTGGTGATTGCGGATTGGGTGTCCATCCCGGATACCCTTCGCCGTGTGTAACGGTAGCGCCGATGAGCGTAAAGGCAGCGCCTACGCTATGGGCAATTTCGTGCTTCCGAGAGTCCACAGAGCTACGTTGTGAGGTTTGTATCAGGATGTCACCGTTCTGTGTGATAGGTGTTTTAATAGAGGCTAAATTGGTTGAGGTTTCCACAAAATTGGGGATATCCGAAGCCATGCGCACAACACCGTGAGGCACAGCTGACAGGGCGAGACACAGGTTTTGCGCCGTTTGATGCGGGAGTACGTGTGTTAGCGACGCTAAGGGTTCCAAGACAATCGTTAAATCAGGTTCCGTAACAGGAAGTTCTTTACGTACGGTTTGTGTAAAATGCGCCACAAAAGTCTCAAAAGCCACCTGATGTTGTGTGGGTATAGCGATAGTAGCAGAGGCTTCGCGTGGGATGGCGTTACGCAGATTGCCGCCGTTGAATCCGTCCAAACGGAGTGCGTAGTCTTTGATGCCTTGAGACAATAGACGATTGCACAATTTGAGCGCATTCTCACGTCCACGATTGATGTCATCACCGGAATGTCCGCCCTTTAAGCCTTTAACACTCAAACGATAGGATGTATAGCCCTGAGGAAGCGGTTCTTTGGAATAGGCTAATTTTATTACGGTATCAATACCGCCGGCACAACCCATAAAAAACAGTCCGTCATCTTCGGAATCTAAATTGAGCAATATATCGGCTTTCAACCATCCGGGCTGTAGTCCGAAAGCACCCGTCATGCCAGTTTCTTCGTCGGTCGTAAACAAACATTCAAGGTCGCCGTGTTGAATGTCCGGACTATCTAATATTGCTAAGGCAGCAGCCACGCCGATACCATTATCCGCGCCAAGCGTAGTACCTTTGGCGTGAAGCCAACCCTCAATGACCTCTACTTGGATGGGTTCGGTGTCAAAATCAAAGACGGTATCGCTATTTTTTTCGCATACCATGTCCAAGTGGCATTGCAGCGCAACGACCCTACGGTTTTCATAGCCTTGGGTAGCAGGTTTACGGATTAACACATTGCCGACGGCATCCACATCATAGCTAAGTTTATGAGATTTTGCAAAGTCGGTAACAAACGCTCTAATATGCTCTTCTTTCTTTGAAGCACGGGGTATTTGCAGTACTTTTCCAAAGTAGTACCAAATCTTTTCAGGTGTTAAGGTGTTGAGAATGTCATTCATAATTTTTGTATATTATGGCTTCATTAGGACGAATCCCAATAGAGCCTGTTTTAAAACTGAAAATAAATAAACGGTTGCAGGTCGGTGATTTGAATTTGGTAAAATAGCAATACCAGAACGATAATTAGCACAAATTTTAGGACGAAGGGTGTTTGCACAAAGAGCTTTTGATACCATTCTTTGGTGTGAACGGGTAATACGTGGATAATGAGCGTGAGTAAGATCATCGTTAATACTATATAGTTGACATAAATAACAGAAAAAATACTTGACCATGAAAAATGATGCAGGATTTGTTCTATAATAGTGTAGGCGGTATCCATTGAATCGGCACGGAAGAATATCCATGCGAAGCAGACAAAGTGGAAGGTGAGAAAAGCGGATAAATAGCGCAGATTGATTGGGTGTTGCAGGGGTTGAGGTCGTAGTGTACGCCATGCTTTATGCAAACACAAAGCGAGACCGTGCAAGCCTCCCCATAGAATGAATTTATTATTAGCGCCGTGCCACAAGCCTCCTATCAACATAGTGAGCATCAAGGCTATATACATGCGTTTCCATCCATGCCGGTTGCCACCTAAAGGAATGTATAGATAGTCTTTAAGCCATGACGACAGTGAAATATGCCAACGACGCCAAAAATCGGATATATTAGTGGCTTTGTAAGGTGAATTAAAGTTTTGGGGCAATTGGAAACCTAACAACATGGCGACACCGATAGCAATGTTGGTATAACCGGAGAAATCACAGTAAATCTGAATAGCATATCCGTAAACTGCCAATAAGTTTTCAAAACCCGAATATAGAAAAGGGCTGTCAAACACCCGATCAACGAAGTTGATGGATATATAGTCGGCGATGGCTATTTTTTTGATTAAGCCACAGAGAATCAAGAATACGGCAATGGAGAAATCTTTGGAAGATACCTGATAGTTGCGGTATAACTGTGGTACAAATTGCGAAGCTCGGACAATAGGACCGGCAACTAACGGCGGGAAAAAAGTAACGTAAAAGCCGAAATCGATGATGCTTGTAATGGGCTTGACATGCCTTCGATAGACATCAATAGTATAGCTCATCGTTTGAAACGTATAAAACGAGATGCCGACAGGGAGTAAAATTTGGGCGGTATTGAGGTGACTACCGGTAAGCCAATTACTCCAAAGCGCTAAGTAATTGATAGGTTCAATCGAAGCGCCCAAAAGACCATTCAAGACATCGGTAAGGAAGTAGGCGTATTTAAAGTAAAAGAGTACGGCGAGGTTGACGGCTATAGAGCCTAAAAGGAACAGCTTCCGGCGTTGGGGTACGGTTTGTCGATCTATAGATAAGCCAAAGTAGAAATCGGTAACCGTAGAAAACAGCAGCAGAATGAAGAAATAGCCGCCTGTTTTGTAGTAAAAATAGACGCTAAGACCGAAGAGAACAGCGTTACGGAGTTGTTTTTTTCTAAATACTAAGGCATAAATAGCCAGTACCACTGCAAAAAATATCCAAAAATTGATTTTGGTAAACAATAGCGGATCGTTTTCTGAGTAGCGCCAAATAGTGTCCATAATCAATGCGATAAATAGGGTGTGAGCGCTTGATACAGTAAGGTAGCCTGAATCTCATAGCCGGCACGCAGAAAATGGAGTTTGTCACTATTGGTCAAACCGGCATCAAACCACTGTTTAATAGACCCGTAACCGCCCATGATAGTATAAAAATCCCACACAGCACAGTGATTTGTTGTTGCCACATCGAGTATCGCGTGTACGGCTTGTTGCAGTTCCGGCATCGGCGTTGTTTTATTGTACAACGCATCACCTGGCGTGGTGAGTAAGACCGCAACAGATGGGAGGATGCCTCTAATACGATTTAACAGCAGTTGGTATTGCTTTTGAAAGTTTTGGGCGTCAAAGGGGGTATTGCGATACACGTCATTGGTGCCGAATGATAAAATGATTAAATCGGGACGAAGCGCCAACAGTTGTCCTTCTAATAGGTCGGAACGCAGCAAGGTAGTTATTTCTGCACCATTGGCGCCAATAGCGCTGTACGAAAAACCGGCAGAATCATTTTCAAGACTGATACCATGAATGGTAATGGATTGATGCTTCTTTACGTTGAAATCAAAAGCAATACCCACATCCGTCATGGGTTCTTTCAGTAAAAACAGGGTGTATCCGAGCTCGTCGTTGGTGAATTGATGGAGTACGTTGTCTTTTTGTAAGATACGGACAGTTGGACTGTTGTGTATTGAGTGAAATAGGCGTATGCGTGAAAAAGGGCAGGTTGACGGACTTAAAGTTTCTTGCTGTATTTGTAGCCATGCTGTAGGATCCGAACTGCTTACCGTAACCATATTTAGTCCCATCTCAAATTTTGAAGTAGCGATAGCGCCTCTTAAAGACGACCATTGTCCACCATAGTTGACCCGATAATTTGCGGGATTATTAGATTGTGCAATGGGGTAGGGGAATATAAATCCGCGTTCGCAGAGCGCGGAGGAAGATTTGATGAGTGTTCGCATGTAGTTATCAAGGTGTCCGCCTTGAATATGCGAATCACCGATATGTACAATACGTAGCTGTTCATACTGTCCGTTATGTATTTTTTTTGATTTATCAAGGAGTACACTGAAATCGTCAGTAGCCGTACCATAAAACTTAAGCGTGTCGGCAGAGGTATGGATAAAGGAATAATGATTAATATCAATACCTTGGGCAAAGATTGGCGCTATCGGTAGTAGTATCAACGATAATAGATGCAGTGGTTTGGTTTTAAAATGGATCACAATGCAGTTTTATTGAAGGGTAAGATATTGTCGATAGTTATAATCTAAATAGGCAGATATAAAAGATTTGTAAAACAACTGTCCGACTTGTTCAGCGCCTTTCGCTGTAAAATGGATGTAATCCTTAGTGGCGAGCGCCGGTGTGCGTTGTTCCCACTGTTGCATAGAGTTGGCGCCTCCCATAGCTTTGTAGAGATTCCAAAAAGCACAGTGGTTATTAAGCGCGGCGCGGCGTTGCGCTTCTACAAATTTGGGAACATTGGGGTTCGTAATCCATGTACCTTCGTACAAAATGCTACGGTCGGAAGCGCTTATGACAATGATAGGTATATCGGGCGCTAATTGTCGAAGGTGTTCTAATTGTTTAGAGAGTGCATTCTCAAAGGCTGTAATATTAGTACTGAGTTCATATTGCTGCGGAATAGCGTTGATACCAAATTGAAACAAAATGAGTTTCGTTCCTAACACCTCAAGCCCTTCTTTAAGAAAATCGGGGTGATTCCGTGTGAAGATATAACCTGCAGAGCCACGGAGCGGCAGATTGTCGAGTATAATACCGGCATTGGCATCTAAACTGATCCCATAAACCATGGTATTATCGGGTAATTGCAGTTGTACCGAGCGTGTGCTTGGATCAACGGAAAAATTGGTGAGCGCGTAAAAATGGTGCTTAAATTGCTGTTTGTTAAGAATAGGCGTACGACAGACCACGTCTTTAGCATTGTTGGTAATGACTTTCACCGTGCAAAACTCTTGAGTTGTCAATTTTTTTGATGAACGTAAACTCTGAATAGTCAGCGCTACGGGTTGTTTTTTAGTGATTAAATAACCCATTGTCGGACTGAAATTATTGACGTTTCTGGGAGCGGTCGTAATATTGATTTTTTCACATTCTTCAGGCAAAGACAAGGAGTAATAGGGCGAACCTATGGGTGTCGTGATTTGCAGAAGTCCGCAACCATTCCCCCCAAAAGAGGCTTGCAACAACCGACGGATAGTGGAAGAAATACGATCGCCCTCAATTTGTGAGTCTCCGTAATGCAAAATGCGTAACATCTCAGACGTAGTTCCTAATTGTGCTAAATGATCAAAAAAAACATCCAGACAATGGTCAGGTATTTCAATGGGGTAGGTTGATACCTCTGCAAGTTCCGGATAATCAAGCAAAGAGGATTTTAAATAGTCGGCAGCTAAAGTCGTGAGAAAACTATCGTCATTATCATTGTCCACATTTTCATCATAGTCTGTAACGACCGGAGCTGTAGGCTGTTCACTAAAAGGGACTGCCGGAAACTTGAATGACAAACCTTTTGAAACACGGATTGTACTACCCCCAAAAAGCAAGGTAATCACTAATAATACGAGTAGAATACTACAAAGAAAGAGTAGCGTTTTTGAGGGTTTCACGTCCGAGACTATTCGATTTTAATTTTCAAAACCTGATTAGCATAAATGGTGTTACCACTGTTCTTGAGGTTATTTAAAGCGATGACTTCACTTACGCTAATCCCCGGATACCTGCGACAAATAGAAGCTAAGGTATCGCCGGGTTTAACGGTATAATATACGATCTTTGTAAGCTCTAATTGTTGACGTTTGGTCTGTTCATACATCGCGTCGCTGTTTTCTGCAAACAACGGTACGTATTGTACCGGCAAACACAATGTGTAAGACTTTTGTGCGCTTGCAGGGATGAAGCCTTTTTTATACTGAGGATTAAAATCTTGTAACGTCTTTAGGGGGATGTTTATTTGATTGGCAATACAAGACAACGTCAATGGGTGGCGTACCGTTACGACGTCTGTTAAATCCGGTTGTTCAGTCTCGTCAAAAATGATATTGTGTTCATTATGATAAGTCATAGCATAGAGTGCGCCGATGAAAGCGGGGACATAGCCGCGTGTTTCACGTGGAAGGTAGTTATATATAACCCAATAATCTTTTTTGCCATTTGCGCGCCGAATGGCTTTATTAACATTGCCGGGACCACAATTGTAAGCCGCTAAACTCAACGCCCAATCACCGTAGATATTATAGAGCTGTTTAAGGTAAACAATAGCTGCTTCGGTAGATTTAACAGGGTCTAAACGTTGGTCAACGATGCCATTAACCTCTAAATAACACATCTTACCGGTGTAAGGCATGAATTGCCATAGTCCCATAGCGCCTTTATTGGAGCCTGCACGCGGATTGAGCGCCGATTCAATCACGGATAGATATTTAATATCCTCAGGCATGTTATTCTTTTTCAATAATTCCTCAAAAATAGGGAAATACACTTTGGACAACGACAGCATAACAGAAACTTGTTGACGTTTCTTAACGGTGTAAACCTCAATGAAAGACTTGATTTTCTTATTGTAAGGAATGTGAAATAAAGAGCACAATCCTTTAAGACGCGCTTGATACATAGAATCTAAATCGGCAATATCGAGCATGCTGTCAATCTCTTGTTCTGCAATGTTAATGATACCTGTGTCCTTCTTTTGAAGAAGCGTCAGATACTTCGTAAGGAAGGCTTCCTGTAGGGGCACAAAGACAGCAGTATCCTCAAGAATATCTGTCAATAAGGATGTTACAGGTTCAGTCTCTTGTGTAAGACTCTTGATAATGTCCATGGATAATGTATCCGTATCGAATACATCGCTTTCGATGTCTTGAGCGCCAAGCGCTGAAAAACAAAAGCAAAAAACAGTAAGTGATAGTATTTTATGTGTCATGCTGGTATTATACTGATTTGAGGCAAAAAAGTTACAAGGGTACGATTTTTTTTTAGATTTTCTATATGTCCGTTGCCCTAATTTTCTCGACTGCAAAGTTACAAAAAATATTCCTTTTATGCAATTTTTGGGTTTAAAAAAGTTTGAGGCTCTATCGAATTGAGTG
>BNXT01000031.1 GCA_025999775.1 Bacteroidia bacterium
GTTTATTGACGGTTGAGGGTGAAGATAATCTTAATTTTAAGTTATCAGGCAGGGATACCGGCACGTATCGGTTCTTTGCTAAGGATATAAACAATTGTGAAATTGATACGATAATAAAGCTCAAACGTATCGAGCCGCTGCGTGTAGAGATTAAGCAAACAAAGATAGTACTATGTCATAGCGATGCGAATGCGGAATTACAAGCCGTCGTAACAGGAGGTATTCCTCCTTACACCTACCAATGGGCTAAGAACGATGGCACGTTTCACACGTCAGCAAACTACAGTGATTTACCTCAAAATGTCTATGAAATCATAGTTAAGGATAGTAATGGTAATGGCATAGAAAGTCGGGATAGTTTCAGAATTTATGAACCGGATAGGTTGCAGTTAATAGTATCAGCCGATAGTGTGAGTGGTTGGGGAGCGTCCGATGGCGCTGTGTATGCCCAAGTATCAGGCGGAACCTTCCCTTTTGTATATCGTTGGCAAACAATGGATGATGTACAGCTCCAATATGATACGTTGCAGGGCTTCAACGGTACGCTATCCAATGTTCCGAGCGCAAAGTATAAAGTTGCGGTCAAAGATTCTAATCGCTGTACAATCAATGATTCCATTTTAGTACCTACGCCCTTGCCTCTCAGTATTGATACCGCTATTATTGATCATTGTGTGCATAACGGTACAATAGAGGGTCGCGATACGACCGAGCCTGATAATGGCAAAATTGAGATACAGGTATCAGGCGGCGTAAAACCCTATTCCTATAGCTGGAGTAATGGCGATAACTCTGAACAGGCTACGCACCTTTCCGGTCAGACCTATACGGTTACCGTAACAGACCGCAATGGATACCAGATAACACAAAGTTTTGAAGTCAAAAAATATGCTCAATTAAAGGCGCTCATAGAGCTAACGAAGATAATAAGTTGCAATGGCGATAGTGATGGCGAGTTTGTCGCACATTCGTCGGGCGGACTGGCTCCCTATACCAAGCAATGGAAACGGTGGAATGCACTGGACAATGAATGGCAAAATTATCGCTCTGCTTTTGAGGATACCCTCAAAGATATACCTACCGGATTATATCAATTCGTTCTTACAGATTCCCTGAATGTCCTATCTACATTTACTTTTGAACTACGCCAACCCGATAGGCTTTCGCTTAATATCACACAGAAAGAGTTACATCATAAGGATACCAATGATGCCGAACTGACCGCTATTGTAACCGGTGGACGGCAACCTTATTTATATGCTTGGTATGAAAATGAGATAGCGAATAGTTTTTCTTCCGATATGCAGATAAAAAATCTACAGCCGGGGCAGTATATGGTCTTTGTTCATGATAGTTCAGGCTGTCCGATAAGCTCTATGGGTTTAGTTTCTCCTATAAACGATATTGTTATTACAGAAAACATTACAAATCGTTCGTATCAAACCGCCGATCAGGATATTTTGCAGGAAATCCTACCGGATGGCAGTATCGCCATTACTGTAGCCGGCGGCGTTTATCCCTATTCTTACAAATGGTGGAATGGCAGTACACTGTTGAGTAGCACGGATTCGTTGATTACAGGTCTTGAAATTGGGGACTACATTGTAGAAGTTTCAGATAAATACGACACTAAGCAATTTAAACAATTCACTATCGAAACAAAAGCCCCCTTAATAGCCACGATTGAGCGAATACAAAATCTGTTGTGCTATGGTGATAGTATCGGACACTTGCAAGGGCATGTAAGCGGCGGTACGCCTCCCTATCGTTGGTTTTGGAATACAGGCGATACAACCGCACTATTAAATGGGTTGCCTGCAGGACTTTATACGCTCACTGTTACTGATAGCTTGGACAAAAAATCCTCCTTCAGTAACGAACTCATTGAAAAAGATTCTTTGGAGGTGGAAATTATGACTAACGATGTTCGTTGCTATGGCGGTAGCGATGGCTCTTTGGAATTATATACATCCGGTGGCGTTAAACCGTATAGTTACTATAAAATTTTACCCGATACGATATGGGGAACGAATTATCGTTCCACGAATAGCTTCCGTGTAACAGGACTGAAAACAGGTAGTTACAAAGTTGCTGTTGAAGATAATAATCATTGTCGCTCGGAATATAACATTGAATTATATTCCCCATCAAGTACTACTTTAGTTGCGACCACACAAGATTGTGATTATGAGGGTATTCTATACAATCAGGCAGCAAACAGTATCAATAATGGGGCTATCAATGTGCAGGCATCCGGCGGCATTCGTCCGTACCAATATCTATACAGAAACCAAAATTCGCCGCTTACTACAACCGGCACCGATGGACTATTCAACAACCTTACCGGCGGCGTTTACATGGTTACTGTTTCCGACAGTAATAATTGTTTATTAGATACCCATTTCATAGTACGGCAACCTGAACCTCTGTTCGTGAATATCCAAAGGACGAATGAGGTGAGTTGTTACGGCTATGTTGACGCACAACTCGCTATAACGACTATGGGTGGCGGTATTCCGCCCTATAAAATTCAATGGTACGACGATACTACAATCAAACAAAACGATACACTCAATATTTTGGACAGTATCGGTATCGGTACTTATCGTGTCGAAATTACGGATTCCTTAGGTATCAAAGCGTCGGCAAGGTATGTTGTATCACAGCCTGAACCAATGACTATTTCTTTTGCAGTTACGCCGGTAAAATGTTTTGGCGAACATAACGGAACCATTGCAACCACCGTTACAGGCGGCTCTATTCCGCATTATCTCAGGTGGAATCATACAACATCGCAAAATCCTGCACTTACAAATCAGCCGCAAGGGGATTATACGTTAACAACTACGGATGGCAAAGGCTGTAGCCAATCTGCTGCTGTCAGCATTGCACAACCCGCACCGCTTGGCGTTGCTGCCTTACTCAACGACCCGGTTTGCTACGGCTATAATGACGGTAAGATTACCGTCAGCGCTAATGGCGGTAATGGCGACTATATGTACAATTGGGGAACTTGGGGTAGTAATACGACTGTGGATGCTCTCTATGCCGGACATTACAGACTTAGTATCACCGATAAAGAAAAATGTTTCTTTGATACGACGTTCTTGCTCGTGGATCCCGCTCAATTACAAATTCAAAATATTCTCCACGATGTTATTCTCTGTGCCGAACAAGCCTATCGTCCTAATACACAGCCTGATTCTTTGCATTACGTATGGAGTTCCGATAATGGCTTTTTCAGCGATGAACGCATGCCGGCATTGTCTGTCCCTGCAAAGTACTACGTTTCCGCCCGCAATGATTTGAATTGTATGGCAAAAGATTCTTTGCAAATACGGCTATCTCCGGATACCGTGCATGCGGATTTTTGGGTAAGCACTATGGCAGAGGTTGACGAAATGGTTTTAGTGGTGCATGTTGGTTACCCTATTCCCGACAGTATAGATTGGTCTATTCCCGAATTAGCGTTGAATTATTATACTTATGAGGATTACCTTGAAATCTCTTTTGCGGATACCGGCGTTTTTAGAATAGGTATGAAAGCGTATAAAGGGTTCTGTTCGGATTACGGAGAAACTGAAATTAAGGTTGTACCCCATATTGCCGGTGATAGCAGCGCGCGTATTAACGCTCTACTCGATGATGTTATAGTAACTCCCAATCCTATTGATGACGTATTTACGCTACAGTTCAATGCACGAAAAAATGCCGATTTAAACATTCGGTTGATTGACCTGACTACCTCTACCACAATACAATCCTATTCTCGAACAATACGGATGCACCAACACTTTAGCGAGCGTTTTAATGTATCTAATCTCAGACCCGGCGCATACCTGCTCGTTTTGAATAGTGCAACGGAAGTACAAACCGTTAAACTCATCGTAAAATAATAGTTTATGAAAAAATTAAGCCTAATAATAGCATTGGTCATTGTCGGTATCTTTGAATTACAAGCGCAAGATACAGTAATCCCTTCATTGTATCTAAAAGCCAAAGTTAAAGAGAACAAAGTCTTGCTTCGTTGGGCTGTTGATGACCCAACCATTTGGAAACTTGCCCAAACAACAGGGTTTACATTAACGCGTCGAACGATTATAGCGGACGGCGCTATACTGCAAAATCCTATCGACATTAACTTGGCAAAAGGGCTTATTAAACCTCAACCCGTCGAACAATGGGAAAACAGGTTGGATAACGATTATTTTGCAATTGCCGGACAATCGTTATATGGCGAAAATTTTGATGTCCTAGCTTTCGGAAATCCTTTGCAGTCCGCTGCTAAAAAAGAAGAACAGACGGCGCAACGAATGGGCTTTATGCTCTTCGCCTGCGATATGGCGTTTGAGGTGGCGATATTTTGTGGTTACGGGTTTGTGGATACGGATATTAAACTTAACGAAAAATACGCCTACTTTTTGGAGTTAAAAGATGGTGTGGACTACGCTAAACGTGCTACTGTGTTTGTTGACCCACAAGAGGTAACGCCGGACGCTATCATTGATGATTTGACTGCCAAATACGAGGAGCAGCAGGTTATTCTTACGTGGAATATTGAACTATTGAAGAACTATTATACCGCTTACATCATTGAACGTTCTGCTGATGAAAAAAAATTTACCGCTGTAACGGATAAGCCCTTCGTGCAAATGAGCGATGTGAATTTGAAAGTGATGGATAACGCTGTGTTTATTGATTCGTTGCCTGATAACAAAAGCTATTCATACCGTATTCGGGGTATTGATATTTTTGGAGAGCCGTCTTCGCCGTCGAATGTAGTCGTTGGGAAAAGTCAAAAAACGCTTACGGAAGCGCCTAATATTACTACTATTTCCGAACAAAAAACAAATCTAAAGATTAGTTGGGATTTTAACGTAGCTGAGAATGAAGCGGTGGAATATTTTCAAGTTTATGGCAAAGAACAGATGTACGGCAATGCGCTGCTATTGAAAGATAAGATTCCGGCGCTGCAACGTGAGGTCATACTCGCAGATATACCTGAAACTGCCATGTATTATGTGGTAGCGGCTTATGGCAAAGATGGTTCGACGCATAACTCGTTTCCGTACATGTTTCAGAAAATAGATAGCATACCTCCACAAACACCGGTAAAGATATCTGCCGTCATTGATTCTTTAGGTATTGTTACCTTGCAGTGGAATGCTAATACCGAAAAAGATTTGGCTGGCTATAGAGTATTTCGTGCAAACCGTACATCTTCGGATTTTATCCAAGTTACACGCACTCATATCACCGATACTTTTTGGCATGACACAGTGCCTATGAATACCGCCAGCAGTGTATTCTACAAACTTGTGGCTACCGACCTCAGAGGTAATACCTCTAAACTTTCCGATGCCATAGAAGGCATACGTCCCGTACGATTTCCGCCTACTATGCCGGTTATTATGGATTATCGCGCTAAAGGCGGAAGTGTGTTCCTAAAATGGGTCGTTGGTAGCGATGCCCTCAATGGCTATACCCTCATTATGACGAAAGAAAATGAGGACGTCTGGACTATCGCTCAAAAAATAAAAAACCGTAGTACAAAAGATAGTCTTGATATTGCATTGCAAAAAGACCAAACGCGATACACATTCGCAGTGGTATCCGAATCTTTAGAAGGGTTACAATCTAAAATGTCCAATACCATAAGCATTGTCAGCGATATTACGATTAAAGCGCCGGATTTATTTATCCAGCGTGACGAAGAAAATAAACAGGTGCTTCTTCGATGGAATGTCAAAAATGCTCCGGCAATTGATTGCTTTATCCTCTATCGTAATGAAGTCGGGCAACAACACCGTACTCTGGAAACCCTATCCGGTACGGAATTTCAATACATCGACAAATTGATACAACAAGATAAAATTTACGAATACCGCATACGTATGGTGTGTAATGGTAAGGATAGCCAACTATCTCGCTCCGTTCAATAACCTTGAATTTTATAATACAAACTATACCTCCGATGGCCTCCCGCATAAAAATAGTGATACTGCTCCTTCTGGTAGGGATGTTGCAAGCGACGTCCTTGCGGGGACAGGCGACGCTATCGCCGGTGGACAGTCGTTTGACCTGGATGGGTCCCTTTAGCGTTAACATCGTGGATAATCTCAAGACGTCCATACCCAAAGTACGACTAATGCTGCTCATGCGCGATATGACGGCTATGAATCCTCGCGTCAAACTGCGTTTGCACGTAGAGGGGTTTAACAACCGTATATATACCTCCAAGTATGCAAATACCCGCATTATTGATTTAACCCCCGGTATGCCGCTCTTCTTGCAGGGGATGGACTTATACGAATATTTTTTGCCGGAGAACTTGGACTTTGTGGGCGTCAACAAAAATAATTATGTACAGAATTTTCAGTTGCCGGAGGATCGCTATACGATATGGTTTGAGGTTGTAGAGGCGACCACGCTGACAAGGGTGTCGAGCAATGAACAGTACGCAATGGCGTGGTTTATCCTGAACGACCCGCCGGAATTAGTGTCTCCGGCGAATGAAAAGAAGCTGTACATCGACCAAAGTCCGACCTTATTATTTCAGTGGATAGCGTCGCATAGAGGCTCCATGAATGCAAGTTTTTTGAGTGAATACAAGATAGACATCGTCGAAATACCGCCGTCCTACACAGGTTCAATACCGGCGGCGTTTATGGCGCTATCGCCCAAAATATCAGAAATCTCTCGCACCAACAGTTTTTTGTACAATAACGTGATGCACGCGCCGCTATTGCCCGGTTACAAGTATGCCTACCGTGTGCAGGTCTATCAGGCAGGAGCAATGGATGAGATGCGCTTGTTTAAGAATAACGGCTACTCGGAGATACGGTGGTTTGAGGTGTCGGAGAGCTGTCCGAGCGTAGGTATTCCCAGCGCTAATGCGGTGAGTTCAAGAGCTATCGAGGTAACGTATATGGACAACCCTAAGTACGAGGAGGTTACGGTCTATCGCAAGAAAAAAATGACGGAACAGGATACGAAAGACTATACATGGTACAAGTATAAGGGGACAAGCTCGCCCATCACAGTCCCGGAATTGGTGCCGTTAGTAACGTATGAGTACAAAGTTGAAGCGCAGTGTCAGTTTGAGAAAAGTGAAATATCCGTCATCAAAGAAATCACGATGCCGGAGGATCCGCCGCCGCTTGTAACATGCGGCGCTGCCGACGATTCGCTGATACTGACCACGGAAGAACCGTTACAAGCCTTGAAGGCAGGCGATATAGTAACCTTGTATTGGGGGTGGAAGTTTAGAATAAGCGAGGTGTCAACAAGTCATGGCGACGGCATATTTAGCGGGAAAGGCTATTTGAGAATGCAGATGCTGCGCGGAGCTTGGATACTCATGCGATTTAGCAATTTGCGACTAAATGCAGACTATCAGCAGATGGACAATGATGATTGTGAGATTGTCAGTATTGAAGATGTTTTGGAGAAGGGCATCAAAAGTGGGGATGCCTATTTTGAGGGCGGCGGCGTAGGCAGCGTGGTTACGGGTCTCACGGAGACCGCCACGAAAACGACACTGACGCTGTCGGATAACAGCACGGCACGATATGATAGGAATACCGGAATGCTCACGATTACTACTGAAGCAGGACAAAGCGCTGTCGTACAGACGGACGGACTACCTACTACGATTATCGACGGACGCGGCGGGATTTATGAAGTAAATGAACAAGGTAAAGTTACGCAAATAGCCGCCCCTGCTGCATCCGGCACAACCGGTACGCCGTCAAACACGATTTCACCGACCAATAGGGTAAGCTTTGCGGCTCACAGCGCACAACGCTACGCCTTTGACGAGTTTGACAGCAAGTACGGTAGCTCGCAATTGATAAGCAAGGTTTATGAGAAACAGGGGGATTATTACATCAGTTACAAATGTATTCCGCACGGCAAGAGCGATAAGGTGTTGGCGAGGGTCAATGGGGATATTGATAGCGATAAACTTGTATTCAAAACCTCCAAAGATGTAGTTTACAAGCACACAAAGATTTCGGATAACGAGTATGAACTGACGCTTGCGAGCGGTAAGGAGAACGACGCACAGGAGGTGTTTGCGATGTACCAAAGGGATAGCGCGAGCAGCTGGCAAACACTGGGCAAATTGCGGGTGGTAACCTACCAAACCAAGCGACCGGAGGTGGTGATTGTGCCGGTCAATAACGCAGACATTAACGAATCCAAACTCAAAGAGCTGTCCGGTGTGGTGAACAGCATTTACAATCCGATAGATGTAGAATTTACGTTTACCTTAGCGGAGAAGTTTGAGAATACGGACTGGGATTTGAACAATAACGGTTATCTTGATGTAGAGGGCAGCGGTTTGTTAGCCACGCTCACGGATGAGATGAACGCCTTGAATGCGGCGTATTTGCAGAGCATCGGCGAGCCGAAAGCAAAGACGGTGTATTTATTTTTGCTGCCCAACGCCCCGCAGAACAGGGACGGTATCTCTATAGCGGGCGATATGCCGAGAGACAAACGTTTTGGGTACTTGTTTCCGACCAGCAGTGCGGAAATATTAGGCAACACTATCGCCCACGAACTTGGGCACGGCTTATTCAATCTGAAACACATCTTCGACCGTGATTACGGCATCAACCAAAACACCACTGACAACCTGATGGACTATACCTATACCGGCGGTACCAAGCTCATCTTCTACCAATGGAACCAAATCCACGACCCAGGGCACGTTTGGGGGCTGTTTGAGCAGGACGGGGATGGTCAATTAGCTTGGGCGGGGGGAATAACATGGTTAGGCGATTTGTTGTGGGGCTTAGCAAGCGATCCACAGGAAAAATATATTGAAAACATGAAAAAATTGCTTGATCATGTGCATGAAAAATATGCGGATTATTTTGAAAAATCGACAACAAACGACATAGCTATAACAAAAGCCGAACATACAGATTGGAGTGTCCGCAATTTTTCGCACCAAAACAAGGTTTGTAAGTCTATTTATGAAAAAATAACTAATTCCGAATCGCCATCGTTCAATTTACACCCGAACGGTATTTTTGTAGAAAAATACAAGTTGGAAAACAAAGAATATAGCGTAGCCGTATATTCATTTGCAAATGCTATTACATTGCAAAATAGCAATATCAAACTAATTGGGTATAAAGATTTGGCAGATAACAAATTTGTAAAAGCAGGTTATACAACAAACTATGGCATTATTACGTTTTACGATGATTCCAAAAAGCCTGTACTATTACTTCAAATCATCGGCGACAAGCCGGAAGAGGATGCAAAACAATGGCTAAATTATTTAGCAATTGTAGTAAAATCGGAAACACAAAAGGAAAGAGATGAAAGTATTTTTGAAAAAATCAAATCGTTATTTATACACTCCACAGAAGATTTGATAGGAGTGTGGGAAGACGAAAAGGATGATATTATACTTAATAAAGATGGCAGTTGGTGGATAAACCAGTGTAATTCTGTATTTAGCAAT
>BNXT01000032.1 GCA_025999775.1 Bacteroidia bacterium
TTATTACGCCATTTGATTTCAAATAAATGGATCGTCTTTTTCTTCACTGATACCGTTGCGATTTTTATGGTTTTTCTTTTATCTTCTTGGGTTTTGGCAAATGGCATGGGCAGATGGTATTTTGTGGCGACTTATATCTCTTTATCAATGTCTGTAATTCTAATTTTGGATACTATTGAACTAAGTAAAAGCTTCAAATTACTTCGATGGGGTATTTTAGCATTGGTTCTGGTTGGTGCAATAAGTCCAATTTATACAATGAAATATACTATGCCAAAATCTTTAAAACCCATGGTTGAGGTTGTTAGGGAGTTTGAACAGCTGGGAAAAATTGGGGTAATTGCTGAATTTTGGAATTCTTATATTATTTCATGTACCGACCCTGAACTAATAAAAGCGACACCGCATGACCAAAGTCATGTGAGAAATCAAGAAATCGTTGATATGGTATTTGAAATGGACACTATCTATGTCATTAAAGATAGGTGGATGAAAACATTTCCTGATACTTTAGAACAATTTGGATATGTTTTATTGAAAAAGGGTGATCCATTCAGGCTTGGCGGTCGTGATGTTTGTAAATATGATAAAATGAATATAGAATAATTTTCAGAGGTCGTCATTACTGCGCATGCCGCAATCCCCTATAGCAGAGGATGGCGAGGTGATTTTTTTGTCTTAACACATTTTTTGACTGTTTTCTACTTATTTCTTATGTTAATTGCTAAATTATTTGTACTTTTGTACTGTTTTCTGATTTGCAAAATTATAAGGAAGATGTAAAGATTGTGTTTTAATAAAATAAATAATTATGTCCGAATCTCAAAATATAGAATACAAATCCTCGTGGCACGAGGACTATTTAGATTGGATTTGCGGCTTCGCCAATGCACAGGGCGGCAAAATATACATTGGCAAAGACGACAGCAGCAATGTCATTGGCATTACCGACTACAAAGATTTGATGGAAAAAATCCCCAACAAAATCAAAAATCAGTTGGGCATTACTGCCGAAGTCAATCTTTTGCAGGAAGACGGTAAACATTACATAGAAATCGTTGTGCAGCCTTACTCCGTGCCTATTTCGTTGCGAGGCAGGTATTTTTATCGCAGCGGCAGCGTGAAACAAGAATTGATAGGCGCAGCACTGAACGAGTTTTTATTGGAACGCATTGGCAAAAAATGGTGGGACAGCGTGCCTGTTCCAAATGTTCAGGTAGAAGATTTGAAAGCGGATACTTTTACTTTTTTCAAAGAAAAAGGTATCAAAAGCAGTCGCATTGATGCGGACAGTCGTAACGATACGCCACTGCAAGTGCTTGAAAATCTAAAACTTGTCGATAAAAACCTTTTGAACAGAGCCGCCGTGGTGCTCTTTCACCCCGACCCTGAAAAATTTGTGTCGGGCGCATATATCAAAATCGGCTTTTTCCGTACCGACAGCGATTTACTATTTCAGGACGAGATACACGGAAACCTCTTTGAGCAGGTCGAAAAAACAATGGATTTTCTGTTGACAAAATACACCAAAGCATTAATTTCATACGAAGGGCTTACGCGGGTTGAAACTTACGAATATCCCAAAGATGCTTTGCGTGAGGCATTGCTAAATGCTGTTGCTCACAAAGATTATACAGGTCCATATCCGATTCAAATCAGCGTGTATGCCGACAAAATTATGATGTGGAATTACGGACGGTTGCCCGAAAATTGGACGATTGAAGATTTGCTCGACAAACATTCCTCACAACCGCGTAATCCCGACATTGCAACTGCCTTTTTCCGAAGCGGTTACGTAGAATCGTGGGGGCGTGGAATGGACAAAATGAAAAATCTGTGCCTTGAGGCGAAAATCCCCGTACCTCAATTTTCCTGCAAAGGCAACGATTTTTGGACAATCTTCCGCAAAGATATTTACAACAAAGAAGATTTGAGTGAGTTAGGGTTGAACGAAAGACAAATAAAAGCCGTTTTGTATGTGAAAGAAAAAGGGAAAATTACAAATGGGGAATATCAAGAGATAAATGAAATTTCTGAAAGAACGGCTTCGCGTGATTTAGAAGATTTGATGAATAAAGAAATTTTTACACGAGAAGGAGATGGAAAGAACACCTATTATAAAATCTGAATTGGCGGGAATGGCGGGAATATGGCGGGAATGTGGCGGGAATGGCGGGAATTTTACAGGTATATGCATTTTTTAATCCTGCCAAAATTTACAAAATATTGACCTCTGTTTGCAAGTCAATCTCAAATTTTTGTTGCACTGAAGCGGTGATTTTGCGTGCTAACGCAAGGATGTCCTGTCCTGTGGCGTGTCCATAGTTAACCAATATCAAGCTCTGTTTATCATATACACCGACCTCCCCTTGACGATACCCCTTCCAACCGCACTGCTCTATCAACCAGCCGGCTGCCAATTTCACATCGTTTTCTTGACTGTATGAAATGATGGCAGGATATTGATTTTTGAGACTTTCATAGCGCGCCTTAGAAACGACAGGGTTCTTAAAAAAACTTCCCGCGCTACCCAACTCGGAAGGTTCCGGTAGTTTACGTTTTCTAATCTGCGTTACGACATTCGCTACATCCAACGCCTTAGTAGATTGGCTATCCAACGCCCTCAATGCCTCGTTAATATCTTTGTAAGTCGTATTTAATTGCGGTATCTTACTCAATTGAAACGTTACCGAAAGAATGATGTACTGCTTCGCACAGTCCTTGAAAACACTGGTACGGTAGCCAAATTTGCATTGTTCTTGCGTCAATGTCACAAACTCTCTTGTTGGGATGTGATACGCCTCAACGGTAGTAACGGTATTCTTGATTTCTGTACCGTAAGCGCCGATATTTTGTACCGGTGCAGCGCCCACAGTACTCGGAATGTACGCCAAATTTTCTATACCATACCATTCTTTTTCACAACAGTACAATACAAAAGCGTGCCAATCCTCCCCCGCCGCTACTTTTAGAGAAATCGTATCGGTTGTTTCTTCAATTATTTCAATACCTCGCAGTTGGTTGTGAATAACATAACCCTCAAAATCTTTGGTAAACAAAATATTGTTACCTTCTCCTATTATCAGATAAGATTCGGTGTCAAACACCTTGCGTTCCTGCAATAACGCTATATCACGTCGTTCCTGTAGTTCGCAAAAGTAACAAGCGTTTACGTCCAGCCCAAAGGAATTGTAGGGTTTAAGACTGACATGTTCTTGTACTATCATCGTAGGTTACGGTTTTATTATGCAACGTTGCCAACAAGCCGCAAGCGGCAAGGATGTCTTCACCACGTGACTGCCGAATAGTGGCAATGATGCCTCTGTCATTTAGTTTATCTCTAAAATCAATCATCTTATCTTCGGTACAAGCCTGAAATTCCTGTCCGGGTTGGTCGTGAAATTTTATTAGATTGATACGGCAAAACAAGCCTTTCATTTGCTTGCATAACGCATCTACATGAAGAGAAGTATCGTTAATACCGGCAAACATGATGTATTCAAAGGACAATCGGCGTTGCTGCGACCAATTATAGTTTTTAAGCGTTTTAAAGACCTCTTTCAACGGATACTTGTTTTGCACCGGCATCATCTTTTGGCGTTCGTAATCGAATGGCGAATGTAAGCTAATTGCCAAATGGCACTGTGATTGTTCAATAAATCGCACCATATCCGGTACAATACCCACAGTAGAAACGTTGATACGGCGCGGACTCCACGCATAGCCCCAATCGGAAGTCAGAATCTCCAGACTTTTGAGCACTTCATCCGTATTATCAAACGGTTCACCCATCCCCATATAGACAATATTCGTCAATTGTTCACTCTCCTGAATACTCCGTACCTGATTGAGTATATCGCCCGCCGTCAGGTTATCCGCAAAGCCCTGCTGTCCTGTTGCACAAAATTGACATCCCATACGGCACCCTACTTGCGATGATACGCAAAGCGTATGTCTATCTTTGCCTGGCATATAAACCGTTTCTATCGTATGGTCTTCCCCTACCGAAAACAAATATTTTTTTGTTCCGTCCTGCGATTGTTGCACCTTGATAGGATTTGACAAGCCAAGTTCACAATGCTCTTGTAGAAGGACGCGGCTCTTCAATGACAGATTCGTCATCTCATCTATGGACGTAATCCGTTTCTTGTAAAGCCAGTCGCATAGTTGTCGTGCGGTAAACGACGGCAAACGCATGTCTTTACAGATGCAATGAAGTTCCGATAGAGTAAGCCCAAACAGCTGTATTTTCTTGTACATCCAATTATCAATGTAAGATTTTAAACACTAATTCCTTGAGCATCTCGCCGTCTTCAACGTTGCTCGTGCTATCAACGCCCAAAGATTTGACGTTATATTCCCGAAGGTAACCGATAATCCGTCGTGTTTTGTCAATAGTATATATCGTGGCTGCCTGTTCATAGTCCCGCAACCATGCCGTACCCATTATTTTTGTCAATTCCTCTTTGGATACTTTTTTCGCATTGGCTTGATACAACAATAATTTCAGGAAAAAACTGTATATAATCGGAATGATCTTATGAATAGGATTTTCTTTGGAATTTTGTGCAAAATACGTAATAATCCGGTTTGCTTTTAGGATGTTCTTTTCTCTGAGCGACCGGTTGAGTTCAAACACATTGTAATCCTTATTGATACCTATGTATCTCTCAATAATATCCGGTGTTATGTCCGATTTTTGCGGTATATTTAGAAACAATTTCTCTAATTCGTTGACAATTTTATTGAGATCGTCGCCCAAAAACTCCACTAACAAAGCCGTTGATTTTGGGGCTATCTTAAAGCCTTTCTCTTCCACAAACTTATTGATCCATGTAGGTACTTGTGCCTCTTTTAGTTTTTCCGAATCAAACGTAACCCCTACCTTATCCACTTTTTTGTAAAAAACTTTACGCTTATCGAACTTTTTATTCCGATAAGCTATTACCAAAACGGTGGAAGCGACAGGATTGTTAGCATAGTCAGCCATTCTATCGGTAGAATCTCGTTTAGAATCCAAGATTTGAGCTTCTTTGACAATGACCACCCTTCGTTCGGACATCAATGGATACTGCTTAGCAGCGCTAAGAATCTGCTCCGTGTCGGTATCCATCCCGTATAGTACCGTTTGGTTAAATTCCTTTTCGTCCTCGGTTAAAACGTGATGCTCCAAATAATCAACAATGCGGTCAATAAAGTAAGGTTCTTCGCCGGACAAAAGATAAATGGGGTGATAGACCTTGTTTTGAAGATTTTCTATGATTTGTTTATATTCCATATTCTGCGCTCTCCGTTATCGTGCTATGGCGATAAAATTTTCTAACTCAATATGAGGCGTCAGATATTCAGGTTTGACGGGTTCTTCTTTGGTCAAATCGGTACTAAGATATTTTTTATTATCATCTGCGAAGACCGTTGTAACGACGCTATCGAAGCCATATTTTTCCTGTAATTTAACAGCGCCAATGAAATTAGCGCCCGAAGAGATACCCACTGCAATACCTAATTGATTAGCAAGTTTCTGAGCCATCAATATAGAATCTCCGTCCGACACCTGAATAATCTCATCCATTTTGTCTCCGCATTTCATAATATCCGGAATAAACTCATCCGAGATACCCTGTATGCGGTGAGTGCCGACCTTATATCCTGTACTCATGGTGGGACTTTCGGCAGGTTCGAGAGGGTGAACCTTGACATTGGGATACTTTGCGTGCAAAGCGCGTCCGACACCTACCACCGTACCACCGGTACCAACTCCAGCCACGAAAGCATCCACGGCTAATCCTGCCTTTTTTAATTGCGATATAATCTCCTGCCCTGTTGTGTCCTCGTGAGCCTTAATATTATTTTCATTGGCAAATTGGCATGGTAAAAAAACGTTGGGATCAATAGCAGCCATATCTTTTGTGAAATTAATACTGCCGGTAAAACCACCTTGTTCTTTGGATATAGGCACTATTTCAGCGCCAAAACTTTTGACAATCAGTTTACGTTCCACGCTCATCCAATCGGGCATCACAATCACCACGCGATGACCAAGCAGTCTGCCTATTGCTGCACACGAGATACCCATATTGCCACTGGTGGCTTCAACAATCACCGACCCCTGACGCAATACGCCCGTTTTGTAAGCCTCGGTAAAGATTCGCAAAGCCATGCGGTCTTTGATACTCCCCGAAAAATTGTAGTACTCACACTTAACATAAATAGTTCCCTTTTTCCCTTGATAATCATAGCGAATACCCACCATGGGAGTATTCCCAATGAGCTGGTATAATTGTAACATGTCTGTTCTCATAAAACTATTTTTTTAATAATACTGACTGACTAAAGTTTTGAAATATGCGCAAACTAATTGAATATTATACATTATATGTGCTATTTTTGATATGTCGGATGTCGTTAATTTACAAATATTTGTCGTTGTTCGGTGTTACCTTCGGCTGTAATGTGAAGATAGTACGTGCCGGCAGAGAGGTTTGTTACATTTATCTCTATAGCGTCCGTTGGAATGTCGTTGTCGCTATAATTAACAGTCGTTCCATAGACTTCTTCGCCATTGCCGGTCAACAATTGGATAGTACACACTTTCATAGTACTATTGCTACCTCCGTAGGAAGATTGTGAGGTTGTATCTTGCGGCAAAGCGATCAAAGTAATGGTCAATATGCTGCTTGTCGGATTTGGTGAATACGTGAATTGAATACCACTACTAGTAGTTGTAGTACTGAATGGCGACCGTTGTTGGATAATACACTGAATACAGTTGGCAGCATTACATTCTTCGCAACAACAAGGATCTCCGGGTGCTTCTTCCTCCTCTTCTTCGTCATCGGTATCTTCTTTGTCTCCGCCACCGGTTCCGGTTCCAGTCCCAGTTCCGGTAGAGAATACACTATAGTCTATGATTGCCCAATCGCTCCATCCACAGTGATTTTCCAATCTTGCCTTAACGTAGGCATGGCCATTAATCAGAGTACCCGGAAACAGGTAGCGAGTAAATTGCGAATCACCGTAATCTTGATCCAATTCGTCACCTTCCTCGTAGCCATAAGTGCTTATTTCGTTAATGGTCATTGGTGATTGATAGTCCCAATCGCTATTTATAATACCTCTGTAATCATCATAATATATCACGTCTCCACTACTGTATGTTAACCCATCTAAAAACGCTTCGTTTTGTGGAAGATAATAATCCTCTCGCTGACTAATCACTGAACCTATCCATTCTGCGAGAGGTGGAACATTTATGTGAAATATCTTGTGAGGAATGGCATAAGTCATGCCATTTGCTGTTATTGTAGCGCCAATCCAATATTCATTATTATGTGTGGCACCAGTGGGCGTGCAAACCATTATAGTTGAGTCCGTCAATACTGTTATTGAACTTGAAGGAATGTTTGGACTATTTGTCCATGTTACGGTTGATCCTTCTGGAAAAGCGCTATAATTTGATAACGTAAAAGTTGTGCATGGATCACAAGTAGTATCCATAATTCCTATAATTTGGGCAGATGCCATTCTTGTTGCTAAATCAGCATTGACCAATCCATAACCTACATTTTCATTCCACGATCCATTAGGGTGTGCAGATGTTGTTGTATAAGTGTAATCACCTACTTTTTGAGCAGTAGATTCTATGACATGTTTAACTTGTGTGTGGGTCAAGTTTGGATTAACAGAAAGCAACAATGCAGCGACACCAGCTACATGCGGGCATGCTGCCGATGTTCCGCCAAAATCCATGCGATAGTCACCTGGCACGTATCCAGCACTCCCTTGTCTATCGGTTGTTGGAATAAGAACACCGGGAGCAACAACACTTAATGCTTCACCGTAATTACTTCCCCAGTTTTCTCCGTCGCAAGAAGATGGGGATTTTCGTTGCCCACAAGGAGAAATCGCACCTACGGAAATCACATTGGGCAATGCTGCATAAGCAGGAACAATTGATGCATTATCATTACACGAAGACAAGACCACTACACAACCTTTTCCACCTCTACCAAAAGTAGTTGCATTATTTATTGCATTTATAATGGCAGTAGAAGGTGTCCCGCCTCCCCAAGAATTACTTATCACGTCCACATTTCCACCCCCTGAATAAGAAGCCCACGATATTCCAGCAGCAATCCATTGAATTGTTAAATTAGTGTCAAAAGTAACATGTACGGGATGTATTCTACAATTGGGGGCGACTCCAGCAATGCCTATACCATTGTCTTTTACAGCAGCAATAGTGCCTGCACATGCGGTACCATGATTTTCCCCCGGTAGAGGTCCGCCCACTGTTCCACTTCCGGTGGCATCGTACCCGATTAAAAGGTTTGGCGCTAAATCCGGATGATCTAGATCAACTCCATCGTCAACTACAGCAATTCGAATACTTGGACTTCCTTGTGTTATAGACCATGCTTGTTCGATTTTAATATCCACCCCAACAGTACCGCCAAACTGACCGGTGTTGTTTAATGCCCATTGGTCACCATACAAAGGCTCATTGGAGACACATATGTTTTCTAAAAAAAAATTAGGTTCTGCAAATTCAAACAAATCTGTCTCCTGAAACAGATTTGCCAATTGTAATGAATTAAAGCTTGATGTTTTATTCACCGATATAAGAAATTGATTCTCAACAAATTGATCCTCTTCCATCGAACATTGATAGGCTGCCACCAAATCTTGCACTTGTCGCAAACCGGTATTTGCCTTAAGTTTCACGATAAATTCATCAATCAATCCTTGCGTTTTCCCTTCATATTCTAACATGTGTATAGCAGAAACCACATTGGGATTTTGTTTGTAATTGGCAACCGTTTCTATGGATATGCTGTTATTATTCTTTGCTTTCAAAATAACAAATTTGTTTGTGAGTTCGCCTTGTAGTTCAACAGATTCATCGGATTGTATCGAGGAGTGTAAGCTTTCTTTGTTTACATCTTGTGCAAGTTTGATAAGCATTTTATCCTGCCGTACTGTTAAAAAAATCTTGTCGCCTTGGAAATAATAATAAACACTGTCTTTGTCCTGTGAATAAAGAGAAAAACAAAGGAAAATAAAGGATAGTAGGGTTAGAATTTTTGTTTTCATAAAAGGATAGTTATTAACTAACAAAAAAATCAATTCACAAATTTTGCCGACAAGTCGCCGAGTTTCAAGATGTAAGTACCGGGCAATAGTTGTGATACATCTATCGTTTCAACACCTTTTACACGTACCTCTTGACGAACCACACATTGTCCGTGTATATCAAAAATCTCAATCCTATCACCCATTTGTGCGCCATCTGTTACAATATTCAAGCGATCTAACACCGGATTAGGATATATCGTCAAGCGTTTTTTCTCCGGTATTTGCGCTTGAATAGCACCTGCACCTGGATATAGA
>BNXT01000033.1 GCA_025999775.1 Bacteroidia bacterium
TGTTCATTGTATCGAAGTAGTACCAAGTGAGATATATCATCTGAATGATGACTATATTTTATGGGAAAATGAAATAACAGATAATTTTATTGAACTTTTCCCGACACAAAACATTTGCTTTATCTCTGACGACGCTTTAGTGGGTATTGAACATGAGGAACTCGTATTGTTTGGGAAAAACTATACTCAAATCACCACGATGAACGAAACTTGTATGGAAACATCCGAGAACATATCACGAGTTTATCTTTAAAAGCAGGACTTGGTGCACGCGTACGCTCCCTGAGCGTAGTCGAAAGGCAGTGCGCTGCAGGTCGTTTCGACTACGCTCAACGACCGAACTCCACACTTCACACTCCACATTGTTCATTGTTAATTATTCATTATTTTTGTGTAATTCAAATTTTTTATGTAATTTTGCAATAGTTAACAAGACGTTTTTCTATAGAATGGTTATGCGCAAAAATACAGTGATTACTCATAAAATAAGTAAGTTAGTAGTACTTGTTTTTTTAATTCTACTTTGGAATATACCGGGAGTCAATGCGGCGGATAACACCAAGGAGGTCATAGGTCATATAAGTGTCAAAGCAGGACCGTTTCAGAAAGGTATCAAATTGCGATGGGCGGCGAGTTCGGCGGCGGCGTGGCGATTAGGCAATCAATATGGTTATTGGATTGACCGCTATGCCATTGTACGGAACGGAGAGCTACTACCGCAACCGGAATACGAGCGATTGACAGCTACGCCTCTCAAACCACGACCGGCATTGTCATGGCGAACGATAGCCCAACGCAATGATATGGCAGCGATTATTGCACAAGCCCTTTATGGTAATACGTTTACTATAACGGCGGGTAGTCAGCAGGGCTTTGCTAAGATTCACGCACTTGCGCAGGAACAAGAACAGCGTTTTACGATGTCGCTCTACGCTGCCGATATGAACTTTGAGGCAGCTTGTTTTGCCGGTTGGGGCTATACCGATTTGAAAGCAGATTCTAATGTTCGCTACGTGTATCGCATACTTCCGGCATTACCGGAAGGGAAAAAAGATTCTATCACATTAGGCTTTGTTTACACCTCTATTGCCGACTATAAGCCCCTGCCAAAACCCATAGCTCTACAGGCTCAATTTGGCGATAAAATGGTATCGTTGTCGTGGGATTATGAGACGCTCAAATCGGTGTATGGTAGCTATCAGGTTGAGAAGTCGGAGGATGGAAAACACTATACCGTACTGAACGAAACGCCATTATCGGTGATGACACAATCATCCAATAGTCGAATCAATCAGCGAATGTTGTATGTAGATTCGTTATCGAAAAATAATCAACGGGTTTACTATCGTGTGAGCGGTATTTCGATTTTTGAAGAAGTCGGACAACCTTCGGATTCGGTGTATGGATACGGATTATCGAAACTATATAGCGCTCCTGCCATCACACGTGCGGTGGTTAATGATAGCGGAAGCATGGAGATAGCATGGACGTTTGAAGAGCAAGACCCGCTTTTGATAGCACATTTTGAGCTAAATCAATCCCTCCAAGTGGATGAACACTACGAAATCGTACAACAGATAGATAAGAGTAACCGTCGAACGGTTTATTCCAAACTGTATTCCAATAATTATTTTACTGTGTCGGCGGTTTCAATACATGGGGACAAGACAAGCTCGTTTCCGGTGTTGGTTCAGCCTGCGGATATGTCTCCCCCCGCCAAACCTACGGGGTTACGAGGTTCCATAGACACTACGGGCAATGTTCTGCTTTCGTGGGATGCCAATATGGAAAGCGACTTGCAAGGGTATCGTGTGTATAGAGCTTTTAATCTCAATGAAGACTTGGTATTGCTTTGTGATAGCCTGATACTTACGAATACCGTAGCAGATGAGGTCGAAGTCATGAATTTGAATGCTACGGTATATTATGCTGTGTCGGCGGTTGATTACGTGTTTAATCACTCGGTTTTATCGGACGTATTGTCTATTGAGAAGCCCGACCTAGTGCCGCCAACAGCACCGTTTATTGTGAATGGCATCGTGCATCCGGAGGGCGTAGAGATTACGTGGGAAAACAGTATGAGCCGTAATGTTCATAGTCATCAACTCTATCGCCGTCGGCAAGGACAACAAGCGGACAGCGCCTTGGTAGCTGAATTTCAAGATGTACAGCAGCGGTATGAGGATAACTCGGTGGAAGACGGTATAGGCTACACCTATTGGATGCAAGCAGTGAAAAAGAATGGGTTGAAATCACCGTTGTCCAATACCATTGATGTTATAGCAAAGCGTGTTAAAGAACTATCTTTCAAGAGTTTTGACGCTATTGTGGATAATCAAAACAACATCATTAAGTTGATGTGGGTGTGCGATGTGCCCAATATCGAGCGTTATGAACTCTATAGGGCAACGGACAATGGAGCGCCGACATTATGGAAGCGGTTGAACAGTCAAACAACGGAAGTTATAGAAGAAGGTGTACAGGCGCAAAAACAGTATAGTTATACATTGAGAGGCATCACAAAAGATGGCAAAGCCTTGAAAACAAAGGAATTGAAAATTAAATACTGATAACAGGTATTACCAAGTAACAATTTTTAAAATGCGACGGAATACGTAAAAGAGACGGAGAAGATATTACGTTTTTTGGTTGTGTCGTTCTGCGGAATGTTGCGGAGTTGTTCGGAAAGGGATAGCAAGAAACGATTGCGTTTTTTTAATGTGTAGGCGGTATTGAGCCGAGCATTGACAATAGCGCCGGTCGAAATACCATTGTTAGTACTGTTGTTGTACGACACGAGCATTGTTGTTTGTAAAGTTTTATCAAAAAAGAACCGACTGAGCGTCAGTAAAGGACCTATTTGCAGGGTTTGTAGGGATTGTGCATCGCTGTACGAAACGTTGAAGGCGGCAGACAATTGAGTGTGTATAGCTTCCATCACTACATTGTAGGCAGTTTGAACGTTGTAGGTTTGCATAGCGACGTCGGAGCGTGCTTCGTTTTCTTTGGGGTTGGCAGTCTCCTGAAAATTGAGATTCACACTCACCGTCTGTTTGCGTTCTTTACTATCGGACAACGTGTAGCCAAGCATCACCATAGCGTTTTGCGACAATTGACGGAAGTTTAAGGTATCTAAATTTTCGTAATCTGTGGTTTGATTGATATAGGCAAACTGGTCTTTTTTATTCGTGTAAGACTGAAAATTAGAGTAGCTGAGCGCCGTGTTAAACCGTTCTTGAGCGAAGCCCATATTGATAGCGCCAACAAGGCGTTGCGTTTTGTCTTTGTTGTGATTGTCCAAGTCGTCTTGCTGTACGCCTATATTAGTAGAAAAGGTCATCCTGTCCTTCAAAAATGGACGCGCAAAATTAAACGTAAGATTTTCCAAATCATTGGTAAAGAAATACCCACCAAGCGAGTGATATTGAGGGTCTATGCGTTCATAGCCTATTCCAAAGGTATTCTTTTGCAACTGATAACTAAGCTTCATATTCAGGGCATCGTAAACGGTCTTCGCATTTGAGGCAGCCGATAGCGCATCCGTGTTGTTCGCCGTAGTATTGGTTGCTAACAAACTCATACCATACTCTGCGCTTAACGAAAGGTGTTTAATCAAACTTGCGGTGGTATTCACACTCCATGCGATATTATTTTGTGGTACGATGTTCAACTCTTTTGGGATAATCTGCAACAGCGAATAGGGGTCATCTTTGGCTGCGAACAGGCTGCCGCCAATAGAGAGCTTGTTCATTTTATAGCCTATTTTAGCGCCGCCGCCCATGCGTCGAAAAGCGGGTACATTTTGTAGATTGTCCGGATTGTATTCCGTTGCCTTGACCATTCGTCCGTAGCCGGCAGCAACGCTCATCGGACTATTCGGCGGATTGAGTTCGATGCCGCCGCCGGTGAACATAAAACCACTCATAGTGTAAGGCGACAAGGTCATGGAAACATCCCCGATATGCGCCGTAACCCACTTATACGATGGATGCATACTAAACCGTTCCGGCGGGTGCGGATACGTATAGCTGTGCGATAGATTATTCAACGTAAACGTAATCGGAAGGTTCACCATGCCAAACAGCGTACCGTTGAGATTGGCGCTCAAGACCCACGTGAATGGATTAACACCGGTGTCGCCGGCTTGCAGATAGACGCCGTTCAAACTTAGCCCGCCGTTCATCTTTGCCATGTTTTTCCATGAAAACTGATCTTTGAGATTCTCTATACGGATGTTCTGCGCAACACTTTTTGAACTGTTTGCTCCGGCACACAGCGCTATCCCCAAAAACACTATCTTAACAAAGCGTCTCATCTTTTACTGTTTAGTTAGTAGCTGTGTAGAGATAGGAAAAATCGGCGGAGGAACCTGCGGTGTTGTCAGGCAAAATGTAGTTCATCGTGGTATTATACGTACCGTAGGGCATCAACGGAAACATTGAATTGGCGAGCGTTCGCACATAGTCATTAGTGTTATTGTCCACATACATATTGGCTGCCTGTGCTCGCAATTCGTAAAAGTCGTCCTCGTAAATCTTTCCCACATTGTAAACAAAAGGAAAAAAGGTCTTGGTATAGTCATTAAAATTGCCTTCTTGTAGCTGTCTTATATAGGCGTGGTGCACTACCACCGCCCGTAGCGGCGGCGCTCCATAGAGCGATACATCCCGACGTCCAATCTGCAATGATGCATTGGTAGCATATTGAGCATAGAGTAACGGATTGATTCTGTTTGTAAAATAAGCGTTGTCCGTTTTAGCGGACACGTGTATCAACGGTTGACCGCCCGTGTATTCAGAACCTAATAGTTCCACTATATCAAAGCCTTCGGCATCATGCAAGGCGTATTGCAATTGCACAGATTCCATACTCAGTATGTAGTAACTTTGTCTGTACTTCGGCAAATTATTTATTTTATCGGCAAACGAGGCATACATACTTGTTCCAAATGCGTAGGCAAGTAACGGCGACCCCATATCATCACGTATCATTGTACCTGCCTGTGTAGCGCGTACTGTGGCGCTCCCTGTGGCGTTCTGCTCTACTTCGACACGCTTAGTCAAGTCCTGATCTTGTACGCCACTATGGGCGGAATAACTCGTTACCTGCATCCTGTATTGCGATTGAGCGCTCAAGCTCGGTATCGTGAATGTTAGCTTGCAGGCGACGGTGTCGTAAACCATTGCCGTGTGGTGTTCATTGTTGCGTGCATCCTTAAAAGTTATATCATAGCGCATCGACGGATCACTCAATAGGTATGCCTGTCCGCGCTTGAGTTGTACTACGCCTTGTGATGTCTCATTCGTATAGAAAAAACGCTGATCAATGACAGGATAACAGAATGCTATATTATGTGTCGGAATATAATCCGGCGCCGTACCCGTCCGGAACGCTACTTCTTTATGTTCTTCCAAGATTTTACCCTCATCAGCTTGTACGCTCCATGTTCCGTTTTTGTACTCCTCAAAGACCACCTTGACTTTTGCGGTCAGCGGTCTCTGCGATGGCAGTACATCGCGTGGCTCAAAAGTTGCCAATAGATTATCTGCGTTGTAGCGTATAGTCCCTGTAATGGCGCTTGTTTGGTCATATACCGCAAATTCGCTTACGCGTATCCGGTAGGTCTTACGTTCACCGTCCTCTTCGATGTTAAACGGTGTGTTCACCTCCATATTAAAAGCTACCTGCGGCGCTACAAACACATCCACATCCTCGCTTTCCGCTATAGGCGTAAGATTACTTATCACCTCTATGCCAAGCGGATTACTTGGCGCCATTTCTATTTGGCATTGTTCGCCAAACTCTACTTGCAGGTTGACACGTCCTTTAATCAAGCCATTGAGCACATTGAAATTCATCGCCAACGTGCCGGCTATCCACGTCGGGTTGGGCAATTGTGCCTGCAACAACGCCGCAGCGCCTCCCGATAGTATAGGTATCGTTTTGCGTATCGCAAATAAATTTACTTTCACGCCTACCTCGCCCTGCAAGTACGTATAGGCTTGTCCGTTTGCGTACCAGCCATTCATACCCAGAGCGTTCTGGCTGCCGCTACATGTAGCATTGCCGTAATCGGTAAGCATCACATCAAAACCGATACCGGCTTTTAATCGTGCATACACTATCCACGCTGTGATGTCGCCGGTGTTGAGCGAAAAATCTGTCCCAAACGCTATACCTCTGCCGCTTTGCAATGACGCAAGATTGCGATTGTCCTTCACCTGCAAGCCCTGCTGTCCTAAGATGCTGAGCACCTCTGAAGGCACTGCTGCCGGTGGCGGCATGTCATCACCCACCATGAAGTAACTCCCTACTTGTAAGGTTGCGACATTAGCTATGCCCAGCTTCAACCCAATACGATTATCTGGACGTCCGGCGTGAAGATACCATTGCCCCTGTTCGATATGCAGTACCACCTCACCGGCGCGATTATTCGCCCCACTTCCCACTATCATGCCATTCGCCATGTTCGCATACGCCGCAAAGTTCCCATGAAATACATTATTCTCAAAATCGTACTTCAAGCCCATCGTAGCTAAAAAGCCTGATTGTCCGGGCGTTTGTGAGGGTTCGTAGGCTGCCGCCGTTGATTCATTCGGCTCATACATCCGTAACTGCTGAAGCATATCCTTTTTTTGCGGGTCGTTGCCTATAAATCTCTGTTCCGCTGCTGCTGCGGCTTTGAACTTATCACTCACAAATTTAGACATATCCTCTGCGCCGGGTATGTTTCCCATGAAACTTGCCTGTCCAAATAAGCCTGCATACATCACGCCGCCGTTATTGTTGAACCCGACCTCAAACTTCGCTTCGCCATTGATAGCGCCGTTACCGGCTTGTATCAACACCGCCGCTTGAATGCCCAAGCCATTCAGCGAATCCGGCACGTAGTGCGCTTTCGTAGGCATCCTCGAGGACTCGCCCTCCGGACGCATGCGCAACGACACCCCGCCTCCAAAGCCCGTCAACGAGACCCCAGTAAAAATAGGGATGCCTCCGGGGATCCCTAACAAACCATCCACTAACCAATAATTATAGCTCTTGCGCCCAAATATCGCCCGCATATCCACACTCAAACCCTCTAACATCTTATCAAACCGCATGCCGATACTCCCCTGAAAACCATCCCCATAAATAGGGTCTTGCTGTTTTATCGACAAGCTCCCATTGATACTACAGATGCCGGCTATTTGGCTACTGATGGTTATATCGCTCATCTTGGTCTTCTTGTAGCGCCAACGCAGCGAGCCATCTCGCTCTTCCATGCCGCAGACAATCCCTATGCTCGTACTGCCGCCCATGCTAAATCCGCTCCCCGATTGTCCTAGCTCCATCCCCGCATTGACGTACAATATGGCGTCATCGTCCTCCGTGCGCATACCTATGCCGCTCACCGATATTGGAAAATTGACAACCTGTAAGCGTCCCTCATAGCCCATCGCTTTGACCGAAATGCGCGGCGTAGTCGTACGCAAGCGCAGCTCCTCAAATCTTATCCCTTGGAATTTTGCCGCTTGCGAAGTAGCAGAAGTAGCAGAGGTGGCGGGCGGCGCACCCTCCGAGTTATCCGCTCCTCCGGCGATGGAGTTTAAAGCAATGTTCATAGTCCCGCTGAGCATTGCCTCCGGCACAAACTCTCCGTCTTGAAGCGCCAACGTGATGTACGAATTAGGGTACAGCGACACCTTAGCACAAAAAGCATCAAAGGGCAGCGTGTCCGACGGTCTAACCACTATGCGATATTCGTTTTGGGCAGTGATGTATGCATCATAGTTCACCGCAGCGCTATCGCCAAGCGGCAGTCCTATCTGTCCGCCAAAGCCCCCGCCCGTCAATTCATTGGCTTCCATACGCACCATAAAACGGCTCACCGAAAAACCCCACCCGCCGGCGCTACCCGCACTCAACGGTAGCACGTCGTTTGCCGATAGCAAGCCCGTAACGCCAAACTCGTCAAGCAACAGATCATCCGCAGTAAACGAAATACGCTCATTCGAGTTTTTAACCTTGAACTGCGGCGGCAAAGCAACCGCAAAATGTTGTATATACACGCCCCGCCACAGCGTAGGATAGTTGGGTACACTGTAGTTTGTCAAGTAATCTTGCGGAAAAACCGTAGTGGCATCGTTACGTATATCGCTCAAATCAAGTATCGCATTTTGGGCGGTGAAGATAAAGTCCGACAGCCCTACAACCTCAAACGGCGGCAAACTCAGCCGGACGAGCATATCATTCCAATCGCTTGCCACAAAGCGCAAAGGCACCGACACTTGGCAACTCCTATCAACGCTTGTGTCGCAGTTCGCTTTCTTGATGAAGCTCTCCGGAAACACCAAGTCCGCATCAATGCTCAGCTCCTTGAACCCTTTGCAGTCCATTGATAAATAGGTCTTTGTGGTTGTCGTGCCTTTTTGCATATTGAAATCCCCTTTGAGCACCAGGTCGGCACGGTTGCCAAGCATCGGGATTGTAATGTTGCCGAGCAGCGCCAGCGTGCCGTCCCCGACAATACCGCCATCTATCGACATACGAATGTCCTGCGCTGCAAAAAACAGCGTCAAATCCTGTCCATTCGCATCCTTCTGCGGAATAACAACGCGGGCATAAGCGGTGATTGACATGTAACCATCCATATCTACGTATTCTACAATGGCAACTGCATAATTAACATTACTGATAGTTTTAGAAAGCCCTATTGGTAAATAGTTCAAATCAGCTACTCGTAGTTCATCGGTATAACGTTTCTCTTGCTCAATTTTGAAAAACATAGCATTTGCACTATCTCGTGCTTTTTCCCACGAAGACGACGAATTTGCCTGCGAAAAGGTAACAAATGGAGAGATTAGTAACCCTATCATGAGCATTATTGCTGTTAATCTAAAAAAATATTTTTTCATGAGTTTTTTTGTTTGTCAAAATAATTTTCCATATCTTTTATTTGTTTTTTCATATCTTTCTTGCTGGGGTATTTTTTATTGTTGGGTTTTAAATTTTGTTTACTAAACAATCTTTTGATCCAATACCATATTGTTTTGGGTTGATAATCATCGTAGATGTCATATATGCTACTGATTAAACCTTCTTGGTATAATTTAGTTTTCTGCTTATAGCGAAGAAACTCAAGAATTTCCTTTACCAAAAGACGAATAGCGCCTAAAATGAGTACTGATAAAAAAATTAGGAATCCTTTTTTTCCAAAATTTTTCACTACAAAATGTTCTACTAGAAGTACTATACGCTGCCATGCATCCCCATATAATTTAGGGTTTACATACATATCGTACATTTCTCTTTCGCTAATAAAAACGAGAGAATATAAGACAGGAATTATACCAACGAACACTATAAAAATCATATAATA
>BNXT01000034.1 GCA_025999775.1 Bacteroidia bacterium
ACGGACGACTACGGAAAGCCTACGTTAGCGATTCGTCGGAAACCGACATCGCCGGACAAGAAACAGGCTTCGCTCGCAACGCCTTCGCAACACGAATGAATTACAATGTCAAAAAGTTTGACGTCGGCTATAATCTTGAATTGCCTTTTGGAGTTCTGTTTTATCAAAATCAGGCCAATAGACATCTGTAAAATAGAGTTCCGTATAGGCTATTTGCCACAATAAAAAATTACTTACGCGATGCTCGCCTCCTGTACGAATTAGCAAATCCGGATCCGGAGCATCGTGCATATAGAGGTGTTGCGCTATAACATCAGGGGAAATGGCGCTATGCTCGGAAACGCTACTGACTATCTGCCGGACAGCGGCTGTAATTTCATAGCGTGCACCGTAGCTAAGAGCAAGGGTGAGCGTCATACGTTTATTTTGAGCTGTTGTTTGAATAGCATTCATAAGGGTTTGACGTGTATTCTCATCCAAACTCTCAAGATTGCCTATCGCTTGCAGTCGAATATCATTTTCCATCATACGCGGTACTTCGCTATGTATATTTTGTACCAATAGCGCCATTAACGCTTCGACTTCTTGCTTTGGGCGACTCCAATTTTCGGTAGAAAAAGCGTACAGCGTGAGATAGTCTATGCCGATTTCGGTAGCAGCTTCTACGGTACGCCGCACGGCTTTAGCGCCTTCCTCGTGCCCTTTATTGCGGGGTAATCCACGTTGAGATGCCCAACGTCCATTGCCATCCATAATAATCGCAATATGTTTCGGTAAAAAATCCTTCACGTCAACCGTTTCCGTTGCACCCATTCTTAAAAATTATCCTGTTGATAGTTCGGAACATGCGCACCTTGATAGGCATCACACGCACGCTTTGTATTAGCTTCTATTTTGTAAGTAAACATAACACCGAAAAACGAATACCAATCCTTAGTGTTAGAATTTCCACGTGCGGAACCGATAGCGTTGGGTGTTTCAGATCTATCGGCAAGAGATGCTGCCAGTTGTCCAATCTCTGCCAGCAAAATGTTCGGGTCAACGTAGGTTGTGCTCACATCATCAATGTAGTCCGTAAACGTTTTACGCATTCCCCATTCCAAGCTTATGGCTATCTTTTTCGATAGGCTGTATTTAAAACCTAATCCAAAGGGGATAGCTATCTGAGCAAGACTATACATTTTTCTGTTAGGAAAATCAAGCAGTCCCTGTCCTTCCGTACTTAACGGGCGCAAGTCCACCCATGAAGTTTCTTCCGTTATGGCATCGTAGTAGGAAGCTTGCGGGTTATAGAAAAATACGCCAACACCGCCAAATAAATACGGTGAAAAGCGATATTTTGTACGACTTCCTGTGAAGTATTCCCTAAAATTAAATTCGGCAATAGCGGATAGTTCTGTAATGCTTGATCGGAACCCAAGATTGCGGGGATTATCTAAACGCACATCATCAGCTCTAACATAGCCGTAGATGCCGTTAATACGCACCGCCCAGCGGGTTGAAAGATTGTAGCGATATACAGCGCCACCTGCTGCCTGTATTTGCGCAAACACTCCGGAAGGATTAATATCTCCGAGATAAAACGCTCCGCCTGCAAAAAAGCCTATTTCCGAACGTTGTGCTTGTGCCAAAGTCAGTGAGCACAAAGCGATGCACAGTATTGTAATTTTTTTCATATATCAAGAACTTTAGTTCATACAAACGACAAAGATACGCATTTTTGAATAAAAAAACAACCCTTTTTGCTTTTTTCTCGTTTGAATGTTCATTTTACGTTGTGATTTGATGTTATTTTTTGGGTGATATAGTCATAATCATGCGTTTACCCTCTAACTTAGGCATTGATTCCGGTTTCCCATATTCCAGTAACGCATCCGCAAATTTCAATAAGATTTCCTCGCCTTGTTCCTTGTAAACAATTGTCCGTCCACGAAAGAACACGTCCACCTTCACTTTATTGCCCTCTTTCAGAAATTTGATAGCATGGTTTAGCTTGAAATTAAAATCATGGTCGTCGGTTTGAGGTCCTAAACGAATCTCTTTTATGACAACCTTGGCAGAATTAGCCTTAATTTCTTTTTGTTTCCGTTTTTGTTCGTAAAGATACTTTTGATAGTCGGTAATTCTACAAACCGGAGGGTTTGCTGTGGGTGAAATTTCGACAAGATCAAGTCCTTGTTGTTCAGCGATTTGCAAGGCGTCTTTGAGGTTGACAATGTCGTTAGGCGTGTTTTCACCTACAAGTCGCACGACAGGCGATTGAATGTGTTCGTTAATGCGGTTGGGCATTTCTTTTTTAACCGGTCGATGCTGTATCGCATGGTTACGATTGAAGGGTCTGAATGTGGTTGCCAAATGTGGTGTGTTTTGATTTATATTGGGTTAATAAGTTTCGTATTAGTCAATTAAGGCTTTTATTTCATCGTTGACAACCTTAACAAAGTTGCTAATGGTCATAACGCCAATATCGCCTGCGCCGTGCTTTCTTACCGCTACTGTTTGCTGCGTTTCTTCCGTTTCACCAACAACCAGCATGTAGGGTATTTTCGACAACTCGGCATCGCGAATCTTTTTGCCGGCTTTTTCATTACGGTCGTCTATAGTACCTCTCAGGTCGTTGTCTTCCAATTGTTGTTTGACTTTAGCGGCGTAAGCGGCATATTTTTCGCTAATTGGAATCACACAAAACTGTTCCGGTGTGAGCCAAATAGGAAAATTACCGCAGGTATGCTCTGTCAACACAGCCACGAAGCGTTCCATAGACCCAAACGGCGCCCGATGAATCATTACCGGACGATGTTTTTGATTATCTGCGCCAATGTATTCTAATTCAAAGCGTTCCGGTAAGTTGTAATCCACTTGCACCGTGCCAAGTTGCCACTTACGACCGATCGCATCTCTGACCATGAAATCTAATTTAGGCCCATAAAAAGCCGCTTCACCAAGTTCTGTGGTCGTGGTTAACCCTTTCTCCTTAGCGGCTTCAATAATAGCTTGTTCCGATTTCTCCCAATTCTCGTCGGAACCGATATACTTAGTATTGTTATTGGGGTCGCGCAGCGATATTTGTGCCTCAAACTCTTTAAACTCCAGCGTTTTGAAGATATACAAAATAATATCTATCACCGCCTTAAACTCATCTTTGAGTTGGTCTGGTGTACAAAAGATATGGGCATCGTCCTGTGTAAAGCCGCGTACACGCGTCAAACCATGCAATTCGCCGCTCTGTTCATAGCGATACACGGTACCAAATTCCGCATAACGCAAAGGCAAATCCTTATATGAATGAGGTTTATTTTTGTATATCTCGCAATGGTGCGGGCAGTTCATGGGTTTCAATAAAAACGCCTCGCCCTCGTAGGGTGTATGGATTGGTTGAAACGAATCTTTACCGTATTTTTCGTAGTGTCCGGAGGTTTTGTATAGGTTGACATCACCGATATGCGGGGTCATTACCTGCAAATAACCGGCTTTACGTTGTGTTCGCTTAAGGAAATTTTGCAATCGTTCACGTAGTTCCGTGCCTTTGGGTAGCCAAATAGGTAATCCGGGTCCCACCGCTTGCGAGAACATAAACAACTCCATTTCCTTGCCTATTTTGCGATGGTCACGCTTTTTTGCTTCTTCCAACAATGCCAAATAGTCCGCCAATTCTTTTGGTTTTGGAAATGTAATGGCGTACAGTCGTGTCAATTGCTTGCGTTTTTCGTCGCCACGCCAATAAGCGCCGGCTAACGAGAGTACTTTGACCGCTTTGATTACGGAGGTATCCATCAGATGTGGTCCGCGACACAAGTCTGTGAACGCCGCTGTCTCGTAAAAAGAGATAGTATTATCCGTAAGCTCCGATATCAATTCTAATTTGTATTCATCGCCCTTTTTTGTAAAGAAGTCATGCGCTTCAGCCTTGCTCACTTCCTTACGAACAAACGGCGCTTTCTTTGCAGCAATTTCAAGGAATTTACTCTCAATCTTCGGAAAATCGTCGGACGATATAGGATGTTCACCGAAGTCAATATCGTAATAAAAACCGTTTTCAATAGCCGGTCCTATTCCGAACTTAGCGCCAGGATAGAGTTCTTCGATAGCGGCTGCCAATAAGTGCGCTGACGAATGCCAAAAGACGTGTTTACCTTCGGTATCATTCCACGTGAATAATCGCAACGTTCCATCACTCTCTATAGGACGTAACGCATCTATAATAACATCATTGAATTGCGCCGCCAATACATTGCGCGACAAGCCTTCACTAATGCTTTTAGCAATATCCATAGCCGAAGATCCTTTAGGATATTGCTTGACCGAACCATCGGGGAGTGTTATATTTATCATAGCCTTAAAGTTCATTATGCAATTGAAACTGCAAATTTACGTAAAATTTTTCAATTGACAACATAATTTTTATTGTTCATTTTCTTTTGTGGCAATAGCCTTTTTCTTCTTACTTTTGTCTTAATACATTTTATTCGTTCATTTTCTTTTGTGGCAATAGCCTTTTTCTTCTTACTTTATCTTTTGTCTTGATACAAAAGAAAAGTAACAAAAGAAAAAATCAAGGCTGAGTATATTTTGCTACTACGCAGTTTTACGAGGCTAAAATGCAAAAACTCACAGGCTTTGCCTGCTCAAACAGTTTGCATTTTTACGCCTCTAAAAACTTCTTCGTTTAACGCAAAATCTACTATGCCGAAACTAAATAATGAACAATAAAAATTGTCTGAATCAGGATTTACAAGATTTTAGGATTTGCAGGATTTTGACAAATTTTGAAATCAATCACAATATCTAGTCCTTTGCTTACAATTCTACAGTTAGCAATTCTACTGCTAATTTATGAATCGCATTATTTATTCTTCCCCGTTGTTCTGCTCTTGGACGTTTTAACCCAATAGAATAATGCCACAATTGTTTTTCATTGATTCCACTTATACGAGACAATGCCGTCTTTGTAAAAATACCATCGTAAGCAACAAGCAAAGCTTGTGTACTTAATCTATATACCAATTCGTAGTCTCCTTTAAATTCTTTAGGTATCTTTTCCTTATTTGTGCGCATACTATCAAGGTGAAATGCTACAGATTCAGCCATAAGTTTGCGTAAATCCTTGTAATTTTCAGATACAGCCACGCACCCCGGCAACAATGCTACGCTCGCACCATAATTGCCATCAAATTCCACATCAACACTAATTCTGTTTTTCATATTCTCTCGTTTACCAACCGGCAGTCGTCAAAACTTTTAATACCTCAGATACTTTCCAATTACGTTTCATTTAACATATCTTTTCAATACTACAAAGGTAACTATTTAGTTGACAATCTCCAAACTTTTTATCTCTTTTTTATCCCAAAGCCTCAAATCTACACACTCAATTGTCTGAACCATGATTTTCATAAGATTACAAAGATTAACAGGATAATACAGAAGTGTGGAATGTGGAGTGTGGAGTTGTCAAAATCGGTCGTTTCGGCTACGCTCAACGACCGGCATTGTTCATTATTCATTGTACGTATTTTGTGGTTTTTTTGACAAATGCCTGTAAAGGCTCTATATGACCGTAATATTCACTATCTGTCCAATAACCATGTTCGTACAAATAACGATAGAACTGCTGCTTGTGTTTGTAACGTTTCTTGCTATTTGGCGTCAAACGAAGTCTATCTTGCATTATTCGATAGCCCAAAAACGGCAAACCATCCGCTGTTTTATTATGACAAATAACCTTTAATGTGAGTTGCAATCTATTCTCAAGAAAAAGGCGTATCTTTTCATGGTTCTGCAACAATAAGAATTTATCATTTCCCCATATTACCATGTCGTCCATATAGCGGACATAGTAACGTATATGCAAGGTTTCCTTTATGTAATGATCGACAAATCCAAGATAATAATTTGCAAAGTACTGACTTGTTAAATTGCCAATCGGTAAACCCTTGTTTGTGTCTTCAAATAGGGGGCTATGAAAACTGTCGATAATCCTGTCAAAAACATTCAATACAAACGGATCTTTGATTATCCGACGCAACAGTGTTTTTAAGATAGCGTGGTCTATAGAATCAAAGTATTTGCGGACATCCATCTTCACAAACCACTGTGTTTTTCGATGGTTCTTCATTGCCTTCTCCAATGCCTTATATTGTCCCTTCCCTACTCTGCAAGCGTAACTGTCTGCTATCTGAAACCTCTCAAAAATAGGACAACACACCCGCATCATTGCATGTTGAACGATTCGTGCTTCAAACTCCGAAGCGTGTATCCATCGCTCTTTGGGTTCATAAACCTTGAAAGAATGATACTTGCCAACAACTACCGAATAGCTCAAAAAGGCTTCGCGTATTCTCTCAAAATCCGCCTCATTGTCCCGCAATAGCCATTCTTGGACGCATCGTTTCTTGTGTTTACCCTTGGTTGCAAGATAAAAAGCGTAGCGGATATTCTCCAACTCCGCAATCTTGTCTATTAATCTGCCTTGTCGTTTCATAATCTTAATAAAAAAATCGAGGACTTTCGCTCATCTGACTACTAACCCCCGATTAGGTTGGCGTCTTGCAACGCCCTCACGATTTGCCCTTGTTACAGAGGCAGGACAAAAAGGTTGTTCAGAGTATCTTTTGTTTTCTTTTTCACCTTGAGCTATGGAACCAAAACCAAGCGGAACCCTATGTTGTTGTTGCGATTCGTTGGCGTGTTGTTGTTGCGATTGGAAACCGTGCAATTCGACGCATCATTGTTCCAGCTGCCGCCACGATTCACGCGGTTGGAGCCATACCTTTTTACCCTTTGTTTGTTGATTAACTATCCTTAATCATTAAATCTGTCAAGCGTTTAGCATATTTTGTTCGTCTGTCTTTCTTTATTTCTTCATGCTCAACTATATTTTGTTCTGTTATTTCATCCATCGTACATATAAGAAGCAGTTCTTTATCGGAAAACACATCGTAGTTTTGGCGTATATTATCTTCTTCGGCTATTGTTTGGCGGTAGCGACGCAACTTTTCAAACACCTCTTTATTTTGTTCAGACAGGTCGTTTTTCATCTGTTCTACTGTTGCTTTATATTTACCGCACATCATTTGTCGGGTAGCCTCTTCGACCGATTTGGTTACTTCGCCCTCGATATACCACACACGAAAACTCCAAAACATAAAGCCCTCATCATCAATGTGCTCCTTGTCAATGATACGAATCACCTTATGGGCGCGCAGAAAACTATTCATCTCTTCCTGCATCGTGCCTGTATCATGTACCGATATGTAGAATATTTTTAACTGCATCTCTCGAAAGCGGACAGGCAAACCCTGCCCTTATATTTTTATTTTTTTTCGCAATGCTTTTTTGGCGGGGGCTATCGCTTTCCCCGCCAAAAGCATTGCGGAGTTTATTCTGTTTTTTTGGTTTTGCACTCTAAACTAGGGAACCAAAACCAACCGGAACCCTATGTCGCTGCTGCGACTCGCTGGCGTGTCGCTGAGGCGACCGGAAACCGTGCAATACGACGCATCAAAGGCCCAGCTGCCGCCACGAAGCACGCGGCTGGAGCCAGATGTAGCGCCCGTAGGATTATTCGTACTACTTGGATAAGTCCCATACCAATCACTGCACCACTCCCACACATTCCCACTCATATCAAAAATACCCAACTCATTGGCAGATTTTCCTCCTACCAGATGCGTTGTAATTCCTGAATTACTAACGTACCAAGCCACATCCCCTATCGTATTACTTCCACTATAGTCATAGTTATGCGTGCTTTGTCCGCCTTTAGCGGCATACTCCCATTCCGCTTCCGTAGGTAAACGATAACGCATGCTGCCTAAGGTTCCGCCATTTGCTAATACCGACAATTTATAACAAAAACCATTCGTATAATACGTAATCCCTTTTTCCGTATAACCTACGCTGCCGCCCGATGACGTACCTACTATATCATTCCAACTTACATTATACATCGGATAGTTATCGCCCACGCCATAACTACTTGATGGCGCAGAAGCGGGTGACCAACCCCCCATCACATCGTACCACTGCTTTTGCGTTACCTCGTACTTCCCTATCTGAAACGTACTGATGCTCACACTGCTTCCATTGAGCGTCGTCGTACCGCCGGGTACACTGACCATTTCTATGATATTACTTCCTATAGGAAGGGTATCTGTGCTGTAGGTAATGCTGTCTATTTGCGATATTTTTTCGGTATAAACCACACTGCCATTGCGATGAACTTTCATTGTCCTGTTTTGTGACCATGCCACATTGATCGTTAGCAAAAATGCCATGAAAAATAAGGATTTATTAACTATCTTTCTCATTTCTGAATATTTTTATTATTTATAATTACGTTGTTGATTATTGTTTGAAGATTTTTGTAACGGTTATGCCCTGTTCTGTAAGGATATGCAGCACATAAATACCGGCAGAATAGGAAGAAAAAGACAGGTTTACTATTGAAGACGTTGCTTGATTACTGAGCGTAGCCGAAGTATGCAAGGTCTCTACAAATTTGCCTGTACCATCAAAGATTTTCACCTCTTCAATGGGTACCGTACCTACAATCGTTAATATGTCTGTCACGGGGTTTGGATACAGCGTAAATCCGAAGTCCTGTACCTCGTTCACTGCCGTAGCAGTGGCTGTCCACTGCGCCGTTAGGGTGATATTAGCTCTAACATTACTGATACTACCACCAGAAACAGGATAAGTGTTTGTGCCGTCACTCCATCCATTGAAGCTATAACCGGAATTTGCCGTAAACCCATTAGCGGGAATGTTGTACGTACCGCCGGAGGCAATTTTGCCAGACGGCATACTGCCTGTACCCTGCGTACCAACTGCAAACGTAATCGTAAACGTATCTATTGTTGCTGTCGGAGCGTCATTGAAAATCCGACTGAACGTGATCGTCGCAATAGAATCCAATAACATCGTGTCTATTATACCGCTTTTCATATAAACATAGCGATATTGTTCAGAAAGAACCTCTTTCTCAATCGTCTCTAAATCGGTTGCTTTCAGAATGTTATGCTGTGATTTGACATAAAGCGTGTCGCCGGCATAGACAGGTATTCGGCACAACATGCCGAGCAAGAACAATCCCAGCAGTAAGCCTTTCCGCTTGTTAATTTTGTGTTTCATAGTTTATGGGTTTGAATAAATAATTGAGTTGAATAATCCGATACATCCCGATTCGGGCAATTTGAAATACGGCGATATGCGGGCATAAAACATGCCTGTATATGAAAAATCATTAAAATTCCGAGAAAACCCTCTGAACAGCCTAAAAAGCGCCTTAAATGCGATTTCGCATGGGGGAGGGG
>BNXT01000035.1 GCA_025999775.1 Bacteroidia bacterium
ACATAACGCTAAATCCAAAAAAAAATCGTAAATTTGTAGCTTACATTAAAAGCATTGGATAAACACTGGGAATATGCCGAAGAGGCAAACATAGATTTAGTGAACACTGTAGTAGAGACTATGGGGGTTAGTAAGATTATTGCGGAAATGCTTGTGCGGCGCGGTATCACTACCGAACAAGAGGCAGAGGTTTTTTTTAATCCCAAACGTGAACATTTGCATGATCCATTCTTGATGAAAGATATGGACAAGGCGGTGGAGCGTATTCATAAAGCCTTACGAGATAAAGAACGGATTTTGGTTTACGGTGATTATGATGTAGATGGGACAACCGCAGTGGCTATCCTATTTTCGTTTTTGACCAGTCAGCCCGGCGTAAAACAACCGCTTGATGTTGACAGCCGTCAAATCTATTACCGTATTCCCGATAGATACAAAGAAGGCTATGGACTTAACTTTGAAGCTATCGAATATGCCAAAGCCCGTCAGTTTAAACTGATTATTACGTTGGATTGCGGCATTAAAGCAAATAAAGAGATAGAGCTTGCCAATAGTTATGGTATTGATGTTATTGTGGGCGACCACCATCGTCTTGGCGAGGAGATACCTGCCGGTTATGCCGTACTTGACCCTCGACGACCGGATTGCGAATATCCGTACAAAGAGCTTTCAGGTTGTGGCGTTAGTTTTAAAATCATCCAAGCCTATACGAAAAAATATGAATTACCCGTAGAGCCGATTTATGAATATCTTGACTTGGTAGCCATTAGTATTGCTGCCGATATTGTTCCTATAACTGATGAAAACAGAGTTATGGCTTATCTTGGACTTGAGAAGATCAATAACAATCCGCGCTCATCCATTAAAGCATTGATGCTATTATCAGGAAAAATAAAGCAACGTCCCCAAACAGACAATACATCGAATTTATTTTTTGATAAAAAGATTACGATTTCGGATTTAATGTTTTTTATAGGTCCGCGCATCAACGCTGCAGGACGTATGGGGCGTGATGACCAAGGTAGCGGCGATGACCAAGGCACCGGCGGCGGTAAAAACGCTGTTAGATTATTAGTAACCGATGATGAAGAAAGAGTAGCTCAATTTAGTCAAGAAATTGACAACCAAAACGAAGACCGTAAAAAATTAGACCAGAAAGCAACGGATGAGGCGCTCGCTCAGATAAATAGTAACCACCAAATTGAAATCGAGAAAAACACAACGGTTCTCTATAATAAAGATTGGCATGAAGGTATTATCGGGATTGTCGCTTCACGACTTATTGAGACGTATTATAGACCGACCATTGTCTTTACACAATCAGGTGAGTTCATCAAAGGTAGCGCTCGTTCCGTAAGAGGCTTTGATATCTATGAAGCTATTGACCAATGTCGCGATTTGATAGAACATTGGGGAGGGCATAAGTACGCAGCAGGCTTGACTATTAAACCGGAAAACCTTGAACCGTTTAAACAGAAATTTGAAGAATGTGTAACACAACTGCGTCAAGGTGTGAATTTCGTTCAAACAATAAAAATTGAAACAGAAGTGTCATTGGATAAAACAGAACCGAAAATTGAGACACAAAAGACCTTTAATGCAAAACTCTTAATGCTTTTTGAGGATCTTGAACGGTTTGAACCGTTTGGTCCCCGAAATCTAAAACCGGTATTCTTCTCTAAGGGCGTAGATTCCGGCAATTCTAAGATTGTTGCAGATAAACATCTTCGGCTATCCATCAACTATCCGAATAGTAACATCAAGATAGATGGCATTGCTTTCGGTCAGGCGGATAAATGGGATTTGGTAAGCAGTGGTCAACCTTTTGAGATTTGCTATACATTTGAAAAAAACAAATGGAAAGATATAGTCAGTATCCAGATGAATGTGAAGGATATACGTCCAGTTAAGAAATGAAAACCAATTGCCGAGCGTATCGGCAAAATTTTATTTGGTCGTTTCAAAAAATTTGCGTAAATTTGTAACTTATTGGCCCCGTAGTTCAATGGATAGAATTTCAGATTCCGGTTCTGACGATAGCAGTTCGAATCTGCTCGGAGTCACAATATTATTAGAGCGGTAACACAATGAAAAAAACAGTATTAAGCGGTATTCGTCCTACGGGCGATCTTCATTTAGGCAATTATTTCGGCGCTTTAAAGAATTTTGTGCGCATGCAGGATGACTATGATTGTTATTTTTTTATTGCCGATTATCATTCGCTCACTACGCACCCCACGCCGGATCATCTGCGTTTCAATACGCGACGGGTATTAGCTAACTACTTAGCTGCTGGATTAGACCCTAAGAAATGTACGCTCTACATTCAAAGCGATGTTCCGCAGGTTACGGAATTGTACTTATTTCTCAATATGAATGCGTACCTTGGGGAATTGGAACGTGTTACATCGTTTAAGGACAAAGTCCGCTTGCAGCCACAGAATATCAATGCCGGACTGCTTACGTACCCCACACTCATGGCAGCCGATATTCTGCTACATAATGCTGATTTTGTGCCGGTAGGTAAGGATCAGGAGCAACACCTTGAAATGGCGCGTACTTACGCTAAACGGTTTAATACACTCTATAAAACGACGTTTTTTAAAGAACCGCAAGCCTTTAATTTCGGCGAAAATTTAGTAAAAATACCGGGTTTGGATGGCAACGGTAAGATGGGGAAGTCGGAAGGGGTGTCTAACGCTATTTTCTTAGGCGAAGCATCCGATAGTATCCGCAAGAAAGTGATGCGCGCCGTTACCGATAGCGGTCCTACATCGCCAAATCAAGAACAACCCGAAGTTATAAAAAATCTATTTCAACTGTTGAGCGTGGTCTCCACGCCGGATACGGTAGCACATTTTAATGAAGCCTACAATAATTGCACCATCCGCTATGGCGACCTGAAGAAACAATTAGCAGAAGACATGATCGCTTTTACAGAACCTTTCCGGCAACGTATCTCCGATTTGTTAGCTGATGAACATGCTTTGGATACCGTGGCTGCTGAGGGCGCTGAAAAAGCTCGTGCCTCAGCTCAAAAAACAATTGATGCGGTACGCTCGTTGATCGGATTTTAACACACAAAACCGAAACTGCGATGAATACTATTCAGATTAAAAATTTAACATTTAAACCGTATATTACGAAAGAGACGTTGCAGACGACCGTCAAGACTATTGCAGAGCGTATTAACGCCGATTATCGTGACCAAGAAGTGTTATTCATCGGCATGCTTAATGGCGCTTTTATCTTTGCAGCGGATTTATTAAAACATATTAACCTTACTTGCAAAATCAGCTTCGTGAAGATGGCATCCTACGAAGGAACCACTTCTACAGGTGAAATCAAAGAAATAATCGGATTGAATGAATCCGTTAAAGGCAAACATGTTATTGTCGTGGAAGATATTGTTGATACTGGACTGACCATTCAAACTATGTACCATACTTTGCAGGCTCAACAACCGCTATCTTTGGAAATTTGTACCTTGATTCTAAAACCTGAAAAATATGACAATAGCGTGCCTCTGAAATATGTTGGACATTCTATTTCCAATGAGTTTATTGTAGGCTATGGTTTAGACTATGATGGCTACGGACGCAATATTGCCAGTATCTATCAATTGCAGGAGTAATCACTTGAAAATGAAACAGATAGGACTATTGTATGGTATCATGTTTTTTGCCAGTGTGGCATTTGCACAATTAGACCGTCCTTTGCGTGTAGAAATCAGTATTCCTGAAAACACCTATCCGTTTGAGATTGTTAACCTCAAAGAACAGGGATTATTAGTACATACGGCGAATGCGCAGGCACACAAAACGATGACAGCTACATCACAGTATTACTATCTTTACGATTCTTTTTTGATACGCAAATGGCAAACGAAAACGACACTGCCCGAAAACTATGATATTGCAGGGTATAGTATCATCAAGGATACGTTGTTGATGGTGGCGGGTAATCGCAACTATAACAATCGTTTAGCTCCCAACTATCTGCTCAAATGGTCATTGACCGATGGTAAAATGACCATTGATACGCTGCACACTATTAGCAAGGTTTCCGTTGTAAAAGCCTTTATCAGTGAACAACATCTTTGGCTCGTACACAGCGACCGCACAGAACTGCAAGTAACGCTATCTAATCGCCAAGATACAGGTGTCGCGAGCTATGAATTTGCTAAATTCTCAGGTAATGAATTGCTGGACATTGCTTTTGATACCGTTGCACAACAATTGTATATTGCATATACAGATGATAACCGTCGGGATGATAAAATCATGGTCGCCGTTGCAGATTTACAGTTACAAGTGCGCACCATGGAGCTATCAATGAATAAAACCGAACGTCCGGTGAGTATTCAGATTATGATACCGAAACATAAACCTCCGGTTTTCTTCGGAACTTACAATACCACTCGCGATAGGCAAACTTTTTCTAATTATGACCGATACAGTGAATCCATAGGCTTTTTTACGGCTAAAGAAGTTGATCAAACCTTGCAAATTAGCAGTAAAATCAATTATGCAGAGTTTGCAGACATCGAAACATCAATTAGTATTGATGGATTGAGAGTACTCCAACATTCTAAATCCAAACGAGATACTCAGCTTGTAATGAGCAATTTGATACGGTTTAACAACTATCAAAATGATCAAGGATTTCTTCTTGTAGGGGAGTCGTTTGCGAGAGATTTAACAACAAAAACAGAGAGCTACTACGACTATTACGGTCGTGTAGTTCCTTATACAACAACGGTTTTCGATAGCTATCGTTATATGGATGCGTATATTTGGACGCTTGATGAACATTTGCAATCACAAGGAAGCGCTATTGTTGACGTGTCACTATCGCAAAAAAATAAAACAATGCTCCCGAATGTAGCCGCTTATCCCAATGGAGAACATTCGGCAATCGCTTTTATGAATGCCGTCAACCTGTTTTTTTGCGCTGATAATAAAAAGCATAATCTTCAAACCTTGCGGTTAAATTCGTTGTATAAAGCCGATAGAATTGTGGATGCCGAATTGTGTTCGGCACAGCATTGGTATAACAACGCACTATTTATATCCGGCTATCAAACCATTCAAAACAACACCCTGAAAGACGAAAGTAAACGACGTGTTTTTATGATCACTAAATTAGTTATTGAAAATGACCGTTAATCAATAATAACCTGCTTTATGAACATTGGATTTGATGCCAAACGTGCTTTTTGTAATACGCGTGGACTTGGTAACTACAGCCGGGATACCATCCGGATTATGTCGCATCTTGCCTCGGATCATCGCTATTTCTTATTCACCCCTAAGCAATCGCTGACCTTTGATTACAATTCAGATAATACACAGCTTATCAAACCTCAAACATACTTTGATAAAACGTTTCCGGCATTATGGCGCACGGTTGGACAAACAGCAGATATCCGTCAACAAAACCTGACTGTCTTTCATGGGTTAAGTCACGAACTGCCGGTCGGCATCGAAAAAACAAACACTAAATCGGTTGTTACAATGCACGACCTGATTTTTTTGAAATATCCGCAGCTGTTTCCGTGGATTGATAGACAGACCTACAAACGTAAGTACCAACGTAGTTGTCGCGTCGCAAATCATATCATTGCCGCAAGTTACCAGACGAAAGCCGATTTAGTCAATCTGTGGAATATCGACGAACAAAGAATAACCGTTGTCTATCAAGGATGCAATCCGATGTATCACCAGACATGCAGTCCGGACGCTATTTTGAAAATAAAACAAACCTACCATCTGCCACAAAACTATATCCTCAATGTGGGCGCTATCGAACGACGTAAAAATCAAGAACTCATCATTCGTGCGTTAGCATTGAGCAATAGGGCTATCCCGTTGGTTATTGTGGGTAATGCTACAGACTATATCAACACGCTACAAAGGCTTATTCAAGAATTGAACTTACAATCCTCGGTGATTTTTTTGACGAATGTAGTAACCTCCGACTTGCCGGCATTGTATCAAGGCGCTGATTTATTTGTTTATCCCTCTCTTTTTGAAGGGTTTGGTATTCCCATTTTGGAGGCATTATCTTCACGAGTGCCGGTCATTGCAAGTAGTGGCAGTTGTTTGTCGGAGGTAGGAGGACAACAATCACTATACGTAAATCCTCACGATGTTGAAGCTTTAGCCAATGCGATGGTCAGTGTTCTGGACGATGAAAGGCTACGTCAACAAATGATTAACGAAGGTACGAAACACACTGCCCATTTCTCCGATGCGCATATTGTTCAACAACTATTATCAGTATATCAAAGTGTGTTATGATTTCATGAAACCTGTGTTAGGGTATTATAGTAAACCCTAAAAACGGATGTGGCGTTGTTTCGTTGAGCACCATAATGCCCGAACAGACAACAAGCCCGATGCCGTAGTATAGCCACAGCTTTTTTGTCTTTATTTCTTTAGCGTGTTTCGTATAGCCTTTGAGGTATAGTCGATTCTCGGTGAGCGTGCTTTCGGAAATGCCAAGACTTTGTATTGTTGGTTCTCTTTTGGATAGGGGAACGACCATGCTAATACCTAAAAAGGGTCCAACGACGGGGATGGAGGTTACCACTAAAGTCGCTAAGGACAAGGGTAGAAATTGTTTATAGTAGAGGTCGGCTGCATTTTGTCCATATACATATTTTTCGGCAAGCTGTAAAACTCTTGGGGTATTCGTAAAATCCAAATCAACGGCTCGTCCTAATGGATTATTAGTATCATATACGTAGTCCACAAAATCGGTCTTTAATAAGGTAAATCGTTGGGTTTTTCCAAGAAGCGTGAGACGCACAGTAACGTCGTCGTCGCCGATGACAATTTCATTGCCATGCGAACCCTGTTGTCTAAGAAAAAAAAACTGTCCGTAGAACTGGGTAGTGGCGAGCGTTGCTAATATCGTAAAAATAAATACTTTCTTCATAATGTCAAGACATGAAACTTAGGAGTACGTATGAATACCATGTCAAAATATTAAACGGAATTTTCTTCAAAAAGTTTCACTTTTTGGTGCCCAAAACAAGACTCGAACTTGCACAACCTTGCGATTACTAGTCCCTGAAACTAGCGCGTCTACCAATTCCGCCATTTGGGCTTTCGAGGTTCCGAGCGGATTCGAACCGCTGTAGGCGGTTTTGCAGACCGCTACCTAGCCACTCGGTCACAGAACCAAAACCGAACTACAAAGGTACGCTTTTTTATTCAATTCTCCAATTTTTTGTACAAAAATTTTGAACGACAGATTAAGAACCTGAGATTATTGTTTGTAAAAGCGACACGCTAAGCCCGCAGAAACAGTGATACCGGGCAGTGGATAACCATTGATAATTTGATACGTTTTGTTTGTAAGATTCTCGCCTTTTACGAAAATATCTAACCATGACAGCGGACGGAATGAGACCCGCGCATCTAATAATCCGTAACTTGTTTTTATCGGATTGGCGCCGACAACGCTATACATGGCATCCACAAAACGGTAATTGGCATTGAATCGCCAGTCCTTCAACCGATAGCTGACTTCCAAAAAACACTGCTGTTTAGGCGAGTATAGTATGGGTGCATCCGTATGCAAATAGGTATAATTACCTTGTACAGTAAGATTAGTAAACGCGTTCCAGCGGAAGACAAACTCAATGCCCTTGTTCACAAATTCACCGGAATTTTCGTTTTTGAAATTGGGATATACCCCGGTTGTAACAATCAAATTGCTGCCGTTGGCAATAAAACCGGTAAGCTCAAGAGACAGACGATTGTTTAATAAATCTTGATGGATAGAGCCTTCATAATTGATCATGCGTTCAGGTTTTAGGTCGGGATTATGTCCTGCCCAGGGAGCGCGATAATAGAGTTCTTGAATGTTTGGGCTACGAAATCCCTTGGAAATAGAGGCTTTCAAAGATGTATTTTGGACGATTCGCCAAGCCAAGCCGACCTGTGGTATCCAGTTGTTGCCAAACTGTTGGTTATGTTCAAAACGTATTCCGGCATTGACGGTGAGTTTATCAAAGAGAAGTTGCTGCGCCAAAAGATAGCCCGCTACTTCGTACAAGGACGTATCTGCATTCTGTACATCGGTAGTATCAGGATTAATATAGTCGTCCCAAGCATGACCCCCGAAATTTTTGAAGTCAAAACCCACTGTTAGCATTGATTCCTGTAGGGGTCGAAAAATCTGATACCAATTAACGCCATAGTTATGGTCTGTGGAGCGATAATAGAAAGGACTTGACGGTGCTGTTTCTCGGTGTCCATCATTGATTTTATGGTTACCGAAATTATAGAAAAGCTTGATTGCGCCGTTTGTTTTTTCGTATTCATTCTCTAAGGACAAGGAGGCTATACCTCTCAAAATTTCTGCCAAATAATCAAAGATGGGTGAGGAAAGGTAGCCGGGGTCTTGTACATTGTAGGATGCCAAACTTACATCGCCCCATAAACGGAGTTTTTCATTGGACATATAGCTTACTTTGGCGTAACCATTGGTAATATTGAAGTCAGAGCGTTCGCGGATGCCATTGGTACGGTCGTGATTTACAGACACTAAGGCATCCCATTTATCGTGCTTAAAGCCTGCTCCGCCTGCGTATTTCTGTGTATTGTAAGAGCCGTACTCCATACGTGCATGAGCGTTCCAGCCATCGGTTGTAGGACGTCGTGTGATGATGTTGATTGCGCCATTCATAGCATTAGAACCGTATAGTATGGAAGCGGGACCGCGTATAACCTCCACTTTTTCTGCATCGGAGGCGATGTAGGAATCCGGTAGTGCATGACCTAAGATGCCCATATATTGTGGATGACCGTCGATAAGTACTAAGGTACGATTGCCACTGACCCCACGTAAGGTCATACCACCGGCGCCACGACTACCCATGCCAAAACCGGTTACGCCGCGTTCGGTAACAAACATCCCCGGCACCCTGCCCGATAAAACAGGTAATACGGCGGATTCTCCGCTTTGTTCTATGGACTCTCGATCAATGACCGAAATAGTCATCGGGACATTATTACGATTGACCTCCGTGCGATTGGCTGTAACGACTACCTCGTCAAGTCGCCGTGCAGACGACAACGTGTCCTGTGCATACAATACAAAAGAGGTACTCGCTAATAGTAGTGCAGAAAGGTTCTTTGGATTCAAAATAACTGAAAAAGGATTCATAAAAATAATATCTTTGTACTTGTACTTTACGGGTGCAAAGATACGAATAAATTTCATGAAAAATTTGTAATAAACGTCATTTTTTTTTACTA
>BNXT01000036.1 GCA_025999775.1 Bacteroidia bacterium
TAATATTACTTGTTGTTTTTCAAAAAAAGTTGTACCTTTGTCCGAAATTTACCGAATATTTCAGACAAATAAAAAACATGGAAGATAATATTTCAAAAATAATACGAGAACGGATTAGTAAAATTGATGACGGTAATCTATTTACTATCAGTGATTTTGCCGATTTAGAAAACGACAGTGCCGTTACGCGAACGCTCTCACGTCTGCAAAAAGAAGATGTGATAGTGAGAGTGGCAACAGGTTTTTATATGAAACCAAAACGCACACAATTTGGCATTCTCTATCCTGCACTTGACCAAATTGCACAAAAAATTGCCGAACGCGACAAGGCACAGATTATGCCCACAGGCGACACCGCGTTGAATCTGCTCGGACTATCTACACAAGTGCCGATGAACGCCGTTTATATTACTAATGGCGCAAAACGAAAAGTAAAAGTAGGCGAAAGAAATATAGTTTTTAAGAATGTTGTTCAGAAAAATTTTCAATATAAAGGAAAACTTTTGCCGTTGATAATCATTGCGTTAAAAGAACTTGGCGAGAAACAGGTTACAGAAGATATTTTGATAAAAATCTCAAAATTGATTAACGAAAATGCTTTTAACGAGGCAGAAACAATGCACCACGACTTATATCTTGCGCCTCTGTGGGTTAGAAACTTACTATTACCAATCGTAAAAAACGCAACAAAATGAAAATCTGGCAACAATACACAAGAGACGAAAAACTTGTAATGCTGCAACAGACGGCAACAGCAAATAAAATACTTGAGCAGGCAGTTGAAAAAGATTGGTGGGTTACAGCAGTTTTAATGGCTTTATCAAAAAATTCTTTGTCGGAGTATTTGCAGTTCAAAGGAGGTACGAGTTTGAGCAAGGCGTGGGGCTTAATAAAGCGTTTCAGCGAAGATATTGACTTGGCAATAAGCCGCTCATTTTTCGGTTTGTCAGATGAAACACCGCAACAACGAACTACCATTCGCCGCAAAGCATTTCATTATATCAAAGAGAAATTGGTTGATGAATTAGATAAAATATTGAAAGAAAATGGGATAACGGACTTTGAAATTCAATTTATTACCCTAAATAGTAGTGCAATGGTCTCCACGATTGAAGTAAAATACAAAAGTATTCTTGCAACAATAATTGATTATGTTTTGCCTGTCGTTACAATTGAATTTAGTGTGATGTCGCTTGACGAGCCGTATCAGAAAAAAGACCTGACAACATTAATTAACTCTACTTTTACAGAAATTGATAACTATATAAAATGTACATTCAAATCTGTGTTGCCTGAACGCACTTTTTTAGAAAAAATCTTTCTCTTGCACGAAGAATATCAGAAAGTAAATTCTCGCACAACAAGAATGTCGAGGCATTTGTACGATTTAGAAAAAATAATGGACACCCCATTTGCACAATCAGCATTGCAAAACAGAGAACTTTACGAAAGCATTATCCAACACCGACAAACATTCAACGACATAAAAGGCATTGATTACAAACGACATTCTCCTGATTTTATCCAAATCATTCCCCCTGAAAGTTTAATTGACAGTTGGAAAGAGGACTACGAGAGAATGAAACAAAGTTTTATCTACGAAGAACCAAAAAAAACCTTTGAAGAAATCATTGAACGCCTGCAAATATTAACTGATAGAATAAGACATATAAATAACTGATAATCAAGCCATTGACACACAACGAGCGGTTTTATGCTATGCTTGCCGTAGCCCGCAGAAACGTTAGTGATAATACTAAATCCTATACTTGCGGGTGCATTTTTACGCTTATTTTCAAAAATGTTTGACTATTTGAAAAAAAAGTTGTAAATTTACGTATATTTATTAGTTATGTGCAAGTGTAGAACAGACTTTGCACACGGAGTAACCGAAAGCCGAAAATGGTAACAAACATTTTAACAAACGATATGGAAACAACAATGACACAAACCACAAACCAGACACAGAACTACCACCTTGAATTTTTTGGAAAAGGTTCAGAGTATTTTGCAATTATGATTGTCAATTGGCTATTGACACTTATCACACTTGGACTTTACTATCCTTGGGCAAGAGCTAAAAGACTTAGCTACGTTTACGGACAGACCGCTCTAAACAATGAGCGTTTTCATTTTGCGGGTACAGGAAAAGAAATGTTTCGTGGATTTATCAAAATCATTTTATTCTTTATTGCAATAATAGTTCTGTATCTGTTACTTCTTACAGTAGTTAAATCGCCTTCTCTTGCAATCCTATTTTTATACTTTGCTATTTTTGCAATTATTCCATTTGCTATTCACGGTTCATTTCGTTACAAAATGAGCAAAACTTCGTATCGTGGAATTCGTTTTGGGTATAGAGGCAATCGCGACGAACTTGTAAAAAACTTTTAAAATGGATGTTTTTTACAATCATCACATTTGGTATTTACGGTGCTTGGTTACAAATGAATATTCGTAGATATACGCACCAAAATATTCGTTATGGCGATGTTGAATTTTCAAATAACGCGAATGGTGGCGATTGGTTTTTACTCAACTTAAAAGGATACATTCTTACAATGATTTCTCTTGGCATTTACATTTTTTGGTGGCAAAGTGAAATCTTTGCTTATTACATTGACAATATGAGAATGACCAAAGGCGAACAAAAAATTAAGTGTAGATCAACAGCAACAGGAGGCGGATTTTTCGAACTTTTAATTGTCAATTTCCTAATTACGGTTTTCACTCTTGGTTTTGGAAAAGCGTGGGCAGATATGCGAACACAAAAATTTATTTGTAATAATGTAAAAATGAAAGGCAATATTAACCTTGATGAAATTCATCAAACCGAAGAAGAATACACAAACGCTTTTGGCGAAGATGCAATGGACTTCTTTGAAATAGATTTGGCGTAAACAATGAAAAAAACAATTGAAGCAAAATATTTTGATGGACAATCATCTGCCTCACGACAAATTACAATTGTATATAATGAAATAATGAACGAATTTCGTTTGCAAACAGCAGACGGAATTTCGTTTGTTTGGCAATTGGAAGATTTGCAATTTGAGCAGTATGGCAGTATGCTTGAAATAAGGAATAAAAATTATTCGGATGCAATACTGAAAATTGACAACAAAGATTTTTCCGAAAAATTTTATGCTTCAATGAGTCAAAGCAAGCGTATTGACATTCATACACGCTTATTAAATCTTGGTTTTTCAAAAATTACAGCAATTGCAGTTTGTTTACTAATCTTAATTATACTTGCATACTTCTATGTTTTGCCGCCCATTGCAGAAAAATCAGCCGCATTTTTACCTGAAAGTTTTGACAACGAAATTGGAAATGTGTTTATGGACGCCTTTCTAAATGAAAATGACATAGACACAACAAAAACTAAATACTTAGAACAGTTTGCCGCAGAACTAAATTTGCAAAACAGAAAACCACTTAGGTTTACTGTCGTAAAATCAAAAGAAGTAAATGCTTTTGCTCTGCCCAATGGACAAATTGTTGTATTTTCTGCCATTTTAAAAAATATGGAAAACTCTGACGAACTTGTTGCATTACTTGGACACGAAGCATCACACGTTAACAATAGACATTCAACAAAAATGCTTTGTAGAAATCTTGCAGGTTATATGGTGGTTTCCTTGCTTTTTAGTGATGTTAACGGAGTTATGGCGGTATTAGCAGACAACGCTCAACAACTTCACTCACTTTCGTATTCACGCGGTTTTGAACAAGAAGCAGACGAACAAGGGTTGAAAATTTTAATGAACAACAATGTTAATCCAAACGGAATGGTAAAACTATTTGAGCGGTTAGAAGAAGAAAGTAAAATTTCTATTCCAAAAATTATTAGTTCACACCCATTGACAAAAGAACGCAAAGAAAATATACAGAAAATTATTTCCAAGACAGTTTATAAAGTAAACCAAAACGACAAATTGAATACGATTTTTGAAAAAATTAAACACTAAAAATATTTGGTAGTGTAAGTAACTATAGATAAAATTAATTTGGAGATTCCGAAAAAACACCGTACCTTTGTGCCATGTTAAAAGCATTTATAATATAGAGATTTAGAATGAAGGTTAAAAAAAGTTTGAGGCGCTATAGAATTTCTTCGTTTAATACCAAAAATAGACAGCTAACAAATAAGGGGCTGTCTCTTATGAGGCAGTCCCTTATTATCAGCAGAAAAATCTTTTAATTATTTCTTAACAGCCGCTTTTTTCACAGTTGCTTTCTTTGCAGGAGCAACTTTCTTAGCTGGCATTGCTTTCTTAGCTGGCGTTGCTTTCTTAGCTGGCGTTGCTTTCTTAGCTGGTGCAACTTTCTTAGCTGGTACAGCCTTCTTAGCTGGTGCAACTTTTTTAGCTGGTACAGCCTTCTTAGCTGGTGTAGCTTTCTTTGCAGGAGCTTTCTTTGCAGGAGCTTTCTTTGCAGGAGCTTTCTTCGCAGGTGCAGCTTCCTTCGCAGGTGCAGCCTTCTTCGCAGGTGCAGCCTTCTTCGCAGGTGCAGCCTTCTTCGCAGGTGCAACTTTCTTAGCAGGTGTAACTTTCTCTGGAGTTGCTTTTTTAGGTTCTTTTTCCATGATTTTTTGAGTTGAATTAGGTTGATTATTATTAAGAGAATTTTGATTTAAACGGATGATAAAATCGGAAAGGATGTTCATGTAGTTAATGAATGCCTCGTAAGGACTGGGATAGTGTGAAAAATATTTGTGTACGTCGGCGCTACCACGCCATTTTGTACACATATAGTAGAAGTGGTCGCTGGCTTGCAAAAACATCCAATCCTTTTGAATTTCGGGATCCTTGCATGCCGCCACTTTATCGCTCAGTTCGTAAAGTTTTTCAAACGCTTCATTTTGTAGTTCGTTACCAAGCCATGCTGAGATATCGCGTTCTTCGTCAGCCCATGAAATCGGATACGGCACATAAACAGGCGCAATGGGTTTTAGTTTTTGAGCTATAGTCGATGGTGTTGCAAACGTGTAAGGAGTACGTTTTAATACTTCTGTCGGCAAAGCCTTAAAGAACTCAAAGATGCCGGTTTCCTGTGCTTGATGTTCTCCAAAAGTTTCGTAGTCCATAAACAAATTCACAACCTCTTCTTTATTGCCCATATCTAATATCCATTTGACATATTTTTCGCTTGTCAGTGGCCAGCCTTGCCAAGACTGATTAGAGAAACGAAAACTAATATCATCGCTTAACTGATAGTTACGCAACAAGACTTTGAGTTTAGGCTCTTTAGCGTTGCAGTACATATAGTTCGGGCTTTTCCATCCTAAGATTGGTCTTGCCCCTTCAGTGAGCATGATGTTATAGCCCATACTGTGAACAACTTGTCCAATAGCATCTGAGTATATAAGCTCCGTATTGCGGAACGTAGTCGGTCTTTTTCCGAATAAAGATTCGATTTTATCGCTATGTAGTTTGACTTGTTTTTTAAATTCTTCAATATTAGTCAATGATGCCAACGTATGACCATCTGTTTCTGCCAGAAACTCTACTTGTCCGGTTTTAGCAAGTTTCTGAAAACTGCGCAACACATCCGGTGCGTACCATTCAAATTGAGAGAGCGCTACGCCGGATATCGACAAACTAATATTAAAATTCTTACCATGTTTTTTTATCAAATCCAATATCAACTGATTCATTGGGAGATAGCTCCGTTCGGCAATACGATTGATAAGATACTGATTTTGATAGTCATCATAGTAATTATGCGCTTGCCCCATTTCAAAGAAGCGATAGTTGCGCAATCTTAGCGGCTGATGGATTTGTAAATATAGGCAAATAGCTTTCATACGATGGTTATTTAGAAAGTGCTTTATGATAAATTTTTAGATTACTGAGCGCTGCATTTTCCCATTTCAAGCTATCTACTTCCTCAACGCCTTTAACGCTCAGATGTTTGTGTAATGTAGGATAATGTAGAAGTCCATAGATTGCATTTGCCATAGCATCGACATCCCAAAAGTCCACTTTGAGTGCATTTTTTAAAATCTCCGAGGCGCCGCTTTGATTGGATATCACTACCGGTACGCCTGCACGCATTGCCTCTAATGGGGATATACCAAACGGTTCCGATATAGACGGCATCACATAAACATCGCTCATCAAGAACATACGGTCAACGTCCACACCCTTGAGAAAACCTGTGAAATGAAATTTTGACCCCATACCAAGCTCGGCAACCCGACGTACTGTTTTATATAACAAATCGCCGGAGCCTGCCATTACGAACCGCACATTCTCGTCTTGTTGCAACACCTGATTTGCCGCTTCGACGAAATACTCCGGTCCTTTTTGGAAAGTAATACGTCCTAAGAACGTTACCACTTTTTCAGGAAAATGTTTTTTGAACTCTACTTTTTTCTTTATTGTAATCGGCTCTACAGCATTGTAAACTGTAAACACTTTTGCCGGATCAACGCCATAGCGTTCAATGACAATTTGTCGAGTAAGATTACTGACGGTCATCACCTTATCGGCGGCTTGCATACCACGACGTTCTATATCATACACGACTTGATTAACATTCTCTCCGGAACGGTCAAACTCGGTTGCATGCACATGAATGACCAAAGGTTTCCCGGATGCTGCTTTAGCCGCAATACCAGCCTCATAACACAGCCAATCATGGGCGTGTATTATATCGTAATCATATTGTGTTGCAATCATCGCTGCAGTCAAAGCGTATTGGTGCACCTCTTCCATCAAATTACTTTGATACTTACCCGAAAAACTAAACTTACGTTTATAAAAGCCATCTTCAATATTTTCGCCCTCAACTTGCAATTTCTTCTCCAATCGCAAATAGTCGTTAAAGCCCATATACGGCACCAACTTAGAACCAATCTCAATATAGGTTAGGTTATTCCAATAACGTTGATAGATTTTATTTCGTAAATCTATTTCCATATCGCTGGCATTAACAATATGTGCGACGTTGTTGTCTTCATCGCCGTATGCTTTAGGAACTACAAAAACGACCTCTACCCCTTGTTTCAATAGTCCTTTTGCAAGTCCATAGCAAGCTGTACCCAAACCTCCTGTGATATGTGGAGGAAATTCCCAACCAAACATCAATACTTTCATTGCTTTGCTTTGGTTTTAGTCTTTTTTATTGTTAATGTTTCCGATGTAGTCATAGCTTTAATTGCGTGATTTATCCACAGTAATGCCCCAACGCTGGTAGCTTGAGATTCCGCGCCTTGTGGGCGATGCGGAGGGTCTGCATCAAAAATTTCGCCTACCGTACCTATGCAATATTCCGTAATTGCCGGTTCAAAATCTTGGTATAGCTTTTTCAAATATTCTATACCCGATGCACCGTATATTTTCAAATAGCCCTCTGCAAAGAACATCAGTGGCCAAACCCAAACAGTACCTTGATGGTGCGCACAATCGCGTTGGAACACATTGCCATTGTACTTAGGAACATAATCTTTATTATCGGGAGTCAATGTGCGCAGCCCACGTGACGTCAATAATGTGCGTCGCGTTTTCTCAAGAACCAATTGTTGTATCTTATCACTAATCGGAGAATAGGGCAAACCCACTGCGATGATCTGATTGCTACGCACTGAGAAATCTTTATTGTCGCCATTCACACAATCCGCCAAATAGCCTTGTTCTTTACTCCAAAATGTATCCTTAAACGCTTGCGGTATTTGTTGCGCTATAGTACTCCATGCTTTGACAAATTTGGTGTCTTTGGCTTTCGTCGCCAATTCCAAACTGAACATAATTGCATTATACCACAAAGCGTTCACTTCTACCGGCATCCCGGTACGCGGTGTAATTACACGTCCTTCATACACTATATCCATCCACGTCAATGCTTTTCCATACGCATCGCCGAACAACAGTCCATTACTCAACATGTGCGTAGTGTTGTCCGTACCGTCGCGGTATTTGTCTAATATGTTTTTCAGTGTATTACCATACGTTTTCCAGACCTCAACACCGGTGTTTGTCTGTTTCACGTACATTTGTAATGTCCAAAATAGCCACAGCGGCGTATCCATTGAAGGGGATGTAACGTCTTCCAAACGGGGCATCATCGTCTTGAGTACGGCTTCATACGTGGCGGTATCTCCGGTCGCTAAAGTCAGTCCTGGCAAAGCAATAAAAGCATCCCGCACACGGCTATCATACCATGGGTATCCGGCTATCAAATCGATTTCTTTATCGTTACGCACCAAAAACTGTTGCGCTGCACGCCGCAACCAATTATCAAACGAATCTCTTGGTATTTTGCTTTTACTTTCGTCAGAAAAATATTTAGGTATCGTTTTATTCGGTTGTTTCAAACGGTCAGTACTGATAGCGCAATAAACGCTTTCGCCTTTTTTCAGTTCAACAATAAACGTACCGGGGACATACAAATCCTCATGACCTTCGTAGCCGCGTTCAAGTTCCCTACTATATTCCACGTCATTGCACCAATCCGGATTATGTTCATAATTAACAGTCTTGGAAAACTGGATGTTCAGTGGTGTATAACCGTTGTACATACACACGTTAATGCCATTGGGTATCGGTTCATACGAACGGTTGACATCATTGTTGGCTTTGCTTAATCGGTGTACGCTACGAAACGCCAAGAGCGGACGAATAATCAGTCTAGCATCGTAATTTGCTTCTTCCAAAGTGTATTTAATCAGCATGCAATTATCGTTGCCGCTGGCGAACAAGGTTTCTTTTGAGAAGAGTACGCCACCCACTCCATAGCGTAATTTGGGTGTTGCGTCAAATGTTATTTCACGAAGATACTTGAGTCCTTTCGGAAAAAAATGACCGCCCTTGAACTGTTGAATACCCAAGTTGAAAGGTTCATCAAATTGTTCGATGGCTTCGTTCATGCAAGACATCAACACGTGATAATCTTGGTCTAAGTTCGGTTGTTTACACACAAGCATGCCATGATACTTTCGGGTATTACAACACACGAGACTGGTATTTGAAAAAGCGCCGCGCCGATTTGTCTGAAGAACTTCCCGTCTCAGAGCAAACTCTAAATTTGTTAGTTGATGTTTATCGAACTGTATGTAACTCATAGTGATTGCAAAGT
>BNXT01000037.1 GCA_025999775.1 Bacteroidia bacterium
TTAAGTTTCTTAAGTATTTTAAGTAACTTAAGCAGATTTGAACTGCAAATATACAAAAAATAATCATCTAAACCCGCCTTATTATTCCACCAACATCGTTGCCATTTCTCCATCGATAGTTATCAGATAAATGCCGGCTGCTTTTGGAGCGGGGAATTGCGCTGTGCCACCGAATAGTTGATGCGTGCCGACAAGCTCACCGGAGATGTTGTAGATACGTATTACGCTGCCGTCTGCTGCGTCGCTTTCGAGCGTTACCTTAGCGCCGATTTGAATAGGATTCGGGTAAGATTTCAGCGATGCCGTCGGCGTCGAAGGTACCCTATCGGGGCACACGTGTAGCGCCCTGCCGTCTATGGTAGTTACGGTAACGCTGTAGTCGGCGGTAGGGTCGAGCCTATCGGTGCGGGCGGGACCGGCGGTGTAGTACTGCCGGTCAATGCCGATAGGCTGTCCGTTGCGGTACCACGCATAGTGCGTAAACTCGTAGCCACCGTTGTCTGCGGGGTTGTTGTTCACGTAAAGGATGTTGTTAAACTTCATTCCCACGATGTCAGCAAAGGCAAAGCGGCGCTCTATCTGTAGCGTGTAATGCTGCGTGCTACCGTCGGAGGATTGCACGGTGTAGGCGACGTCGTGAATGTCGGGACGAGCAATGTCAACATCGAAACTGCTGCCCGACGTGCCTTTGTAAATCACCTGTGAACCGCTTTCGGCAGTCGTTACGGTGATTTGTGTGGTGATGGCACCGCAGTCGGCAAGGTAGAAATCAGTAATGCCTGCCTGTGGCGTGGCATCGCTCACCGTTACTGTGCTTACGTTTGTGTTGCTGCTCACAATGGCGATGGTGTGCGACACGTCCGTTGCCGAATAATTCGAGTCGTCAATGTAGGCTGTTAGCGTTACGTTGCCCGACTGTAGCAAGTTCAACTGCGTGTTGACACTTGTGTCTATATTTGCCGCCGCGGCGCTGCCGCTGATGCGGAATTTCACCGTTACGCTGTTCGCTGTGGTCGCTACCAGAGTGTAGCTGCCGCTTTCGAGCTGCAGAGTGTCCGCAGGGGCAAAGGTGATGGCAAGTGGTATCTTGTCGATGGTCAATGTACCGGCAACGTAGGTAAAGGCGTAGTTGTTGGATACGCCGCCTGCTGCCGTGATGGGGTAGGCGCCTACCGCACTGCCTGTTGTTGCTGTGGTGGTTGCTGTTGGTGCGGTGGTCAGGTTGCTTTCATTCTCGCCGTCCACAAAGCCGCTGTAGGCTATAGTCAAAGCGGGATTGGCTGCGCCGTGGGCTTTGCTTTTGTCTTCGGCGGTAACGGTCAGCGTTGCTGTTGTGATGTCCGCCGATTGCGCAACGAATGTCGGTAAGTCGTAGTTGCCTGCGTCTGTGCCGCTGATTGACCACGTGCTTGCGGTGATGTTGCCTGCTGTTTGTACATCTTTGCCTGCCGCATAAGTAAGCGCGGCATTGAGCGTTACAAGGTCGTTGCCTATTACGTTGGTCAAGCCGCCGGTGTGGATGGCTGCTGTTGTGCCGTCATATACTTTTGTGGGCGTTACCGTTACATTATGCGTCAGTGTGAGTTTGTTTACGGTGAAACTTTTGCCGACAAAAGTGGTGTCATAGTTGTTGCCGCTATTACCGTCGCTGATAGCGAGGGTGTTTAGTACAATATTGTGACTGCCTGCCGTTAGGTTGCCGGAAGCGCTGCGGCTGATAGAGGTTATAGAGAAAATAGAGCAGCCCATGGATGAATCCATGTACGGTGGTTATCCGCTGAACAGCACGGTGCTGTCCGAACAGCAGAAAGCCCTCCTTGATGAAAAAGCCGCCCTGATTCTGCAACATTATCCCGACGCACCCATCATTATCGAAGGTCATACCGACAACTCCGGTACACACGCTATCAACATGCTGTTATCCCAAGAACGTGCTGACGTCGTCAAAGATTATCTTATCCAAAAAGGCATCGCCGCCAACCGCATAACAACCGTCTCCAAAGCCGAAGCGGAACCGCTTGTACCAAATGACAGCGAAGCGAATAGGATGAAGAATCGAAGAGTGGTGGTGAGGATTGGAAACAATGAATAATGAATAATGAATAATGAACAATGAATAATGAACAATGTGGAGCGTGGAGCGTGGAGCGTGGAGCGTGGAGCGTGGAGCGTGGAGCGTGGAGCGTGGAGCGTGGAGCGTGGAGCGTGGAGTGTGGAGTTGTTGGTCGTTGAGCGTAGTCGAAACGACCTGTCCCGATTATTCATTGTTTAGTAAAGCCCCCTGAAAGGGGTAAATCAATAGCGTAGTGGCAACGCCCTACGAAAGGATGGCTACACCCCCCTCATCCATCAGGCTGCAAGCCTGACATCCGATAGATTTCGCCCTTTCAGGGCTTAATTGTGATACCGCTACATCTCACAAGGCGTTGCCTTGTGCTATTGATTTCGCTCTTTCAGAGCGTTTTGTTCATTGTTCATTATTTCCAATCCTGCAAATCCTTTAATCCTGAAAATCCTGGTTCAGACAAAAGAAATCCTGATTCACACAAATGACGAATCAAGGTTCAGACAATTGTAAAATTTTTTGTACCTTTGCAAAATGTTTGATCATTAAAATTAGAGTATAATGCAACAGTTACAACGTACGCTTGGTATTCTGCGCGATGGGGATACCCCGACAAACAGAGAAGATCTTCGGCTTTATATCAATTTACAGTTAGAGGTTCTAGGCTTCAATACAGGCTATATTGACGGGTTTGAATCGTTGACAAAGGAAATCATAGGTAATTTCCGTGAACGCAATCGTAACATCAACGAAAGTCTATGTCCGGCAGATATTCGCATACAGCAATTTTTGCAGTCGTATTTTAGCAAAGTACAAGGTGCAAGTATCCCTAAATTGCCATCACAAACGTTTTGTTTGGATTTTTACGGTATTGCACGCGAATTATCGCTACCTGTCGGGTATAACGAATATTTTTCGGAATATGTACGTTCATACAGGGTAAAACAAGGTGTTTTGCATAATCCTCGTAACGATCGTCGTACCACAAAAGGTGTTTTCCACATTGCTGAGGGCGGTTTACCTATCCCTGCTGATAAAAAAGCCGTACCTATTCAAACAGCCGCCTACTTGTTTGGTAAGGCATTTAGCGAAACTGGCGAAATTATGACGTTGCCCTATACCGCTAACTGCGAATGTCCTTCAAAAACGTGGGTATCCCTATTATTGCGACCGGTTATTTGTCCTAAAGTTTCCGGCATTCACGCTGAGAAATCTATGGAGATACGCTTTTTTGCACCGGGGTCGTTGGTATCTAACCTTGATTTTGTGGAATCTATCTTTGGAAACCAAGGAAACCCTTATCATTTGTTTAATGATGCCGCTTTGGATGTTAAGCATTGGAGCGGACATACAGGGTGTGTCATTTTAGCGCCACAACTCACGATGATTACTAAACGTGAAGCGGGCTTGCCCCCTGTAGAACAAGCTACCGAACGTCAAAAACGCGATGGTATGTGCTGGGCTTCACCGGACGAACTATACAACGATGGACAGGCTTTCAAATTGACGGTACGTACGGACGAAGGTATTATCGTTACCGTGATTGCCGACAACTATTTCGGATACTCTAAAAAAGAAGTCAAAACTCAAATGAGTTATGCCTGCAATCTCTATGGCAACACGGAAGAAGAACATAGTGGCGGCGCTTTTATTTTTCCGGCTTACACGGAGGGCGATACCCATATCGCAAAGATTGAAAACGAAAAAGATCTTTTCGGTAGAGTAATGCCTCTGTTTTCCGATAAGATTGATATGCAACCCGAAGGCTATGGCGTGGATAAACAGTATCCCAATATCCTTTATGTACGAGAAAACACTTGCTTTGACTTGGTTAAACAACGTGTTAGCTGGATACTCAAGGGCAAGGAAGTAAGCATTAAACTACTGCCTGACCGCATTTACTTTATGCCGAACGGTGTGAAATTGTGGATCAATAAGGTTCCGGGTATGAACTATTACCGCTTGGTGGAATGTGCATCAGAAGGCTCGCTGTTTCATAAACCCAGCACAGTCTCCGGAGGCGGCAAATCAGAGATTTCTAAATCCCTGTTTGATGCTATTTTTACAGGCTCCTTCTATGTAAAAGATTTTGAATCGGATATTCAGCAGGTTAGAGAAATTATCAATAAAGACTATACAACCCGTTTCAAAGAAAAAGAACAAGGGCATGTTAGTCGGTCATTCTTGAGTTCCAAACGCTCCATCGGGTCGGTTATCAAACTGCTTACACCCTCTTCGGATAATACCGATGAATTTAACGCATGGTTAGAAAGCGTTCCGCAGTATATTAAAGGGTTTGCCTTCACTGTTAAACGGTTCTATCACGAAAATCTGAGTGGCGATTGGATGAAATATTTTAGCGTTGATATTCTTAATGGTCAATCGGGTAACGAATTGCGATACCAAGGCAAAAAGTTATTTGCACACTATTTGCGTGTAGGTTTTGACAAAAACGGCAGTTGGAGGACATTTAAACTGCGTCAGGACTTTACGCCGGCAGTGAAATTACAAACCGAAGACGATATTACAGCATCTACAGTAGTACCTGTAAAACTTCTTGGAGAAGCGGTTCCGAGCAGAATCCGTAGAAAAAGTGTGAAGTTTGTAACAAATTGTGAAAGTCGGTTTTTCCAACGTCCGGACGAAGCTATTGTTAGGGGGTTTGATAAACGTGCCGAATTGGATTTATCGACGGATGATACCTTCATTTCCAATTTTGAACCATTGACGGTGACGGATGCCGTTGAAATGCTGGAAGATACTAATCATTTTGAGCAGTTTACAGAACCTATGCGAAATCTTATCCGAGATGTGGCAACAAAAAAAGACGTGGATTACTTTGTGTCTTCCGCCAATCCTCGCTTGATTGATGGTAAGCCTTCAAAAAATGTACGTTATCTTCAAACATCAGGACTACTCACGGAAACACGCGCTAACTACGTTGCAGAAATGGGTATGCGGCTTTCACGCAGGCTATCGTTTGATAAACCCTTGTTTTTGCCTGTTACGGACGTATTGCCGGGCAGACGCAATAACCCGGCTGAAAATGATACCAAACCATTGGCGGTATATAATCCGCTGCACTATCAAGAACTGCCGGAATTGTTCATGGATTTCTTGTCCAGTCTTACCGGTAAATCGCCCTCTACAACAGGCGCAGGATCGGAAGGCGCACTCACAAAAGCGCCATTTAATGCCTTATTGCCGATTATTGACCTCAATAACGCATTGATTTCCTATATCTTAACGGACTATCCGGGTTATACGACACCTGCCGGTTATATCGGTCCTCATTTCCGTATCGACCATGACCTTAGCTTGTTGATTCCTGAAGTATGGGCACGCCTCAAACCGCAAGAGAAAAACCCGCAAGAGATGATGAATAAAGGCTTTCTCGAAAAAATTGACGACTTTGAATACAAAGGACAAACCGTTAGAGCTAGTATTTTAGGCTATCGCATAACGGATAAGTTTATCAATAGCTTCTTTGGTAGGGTCTTTGAAAATCCAAACGTAGTGTTTAGCGAAGATATGCTGAAACCTGAATTGCAGGATATGGACGAATTTATACAAGGTATAGAAAATATCGTTACCAATCAAAAACGGGTAGCGGAACAGTATTTCCTCGATGGTAGCTATGAATTGGCTATACCGCCGTTACAAGCCTTACTCTCCATCATGGTTAAAGGCAATTTTGAAGGTCTGACCATGGACAGTCCGGAATTTAGGAAGATGTTCACGTACGACTACTTGATACAATCGGATTTTTATCAAAAACGATTGAAACGCAAACAGGAATACGATGTGCGTGCTTATGAGAAACATATTCAACACCTTGAAACAGCATTAGCAACACTTAAGGATTATCCTGAACAGACTGAAAAACTGCAAACCCTTTTGACGCAAACAATTGTTAAACGGGACTTTGCTACTTCTGAGGAATATACGGAACGTTTGAGAGGCACCTTAGGATTAGGCGATTTGTAACCATGTATCCTGCTCTGTTATCAACCGATAGTAAATGTTTTTTCTTAATCGCCGGTCCTTGTGTGATTGAAGATGAGGTGATGCCGTTTAGGATCGCCGAACATATTGCTACCTTATGCCAAAAAATGGCAATACCATACATTTTTAAAGCCTCCTACCGTAAAGCAAATCGCTCACGTGGAGATTCATTTACGGGCATTGGCGATGAAAAAGGGTTGACCATATTATCGCAGATAGCTAACGATTATCATATTCCGGTATTGACCGATGTGCATAGCGCCGAAGAAGCGCTTATCGCTGCTAAGTATGTGGATGTGCTGCAAATACCGGCGTTCCTATGCCGACAAACCGATTTATTGGAAGCCGCAGGACAAACCGGTAAATGCGTGAATATCAAAAAAGGACAATTTGTATCGGCACAATCAATGGGCTTTGCAGTGGATAAAGTGCGACACACCGGCAATAACAACGTGATGCTTACCGAACGTGGTAGCTTCTTCGGCTATCAGGATTTAGTTGTGGATTTCCGATCTATTCCGGTTATGCAACAATTTGCCACACCGGTGATCATGGATGCTACCCATTCGTTGCAACAACCGAATCAAGGCGCAGGCGTAACCGGAGGACATCCGGAAATGATTGAAACCATAGCCAAAGCAGCTATCGCCGTGGGGGTTGACGGACTGTTTTTAGAAACACATCCTAACCCGCAAACAGCTAAATCAGATGGCGCTAATATGCTGGAACTCAATTTGTTGGAAGATTTACTCACGAAACTTATACGTATTCGAGAAAGTTTGTAACCATATTTATAGTTTATGAAAAAAATAGTTTGTTTATGTAGTTTACTTAGTCTGGTTTATATTTGTAATGCCGTGTCATACATTGTACAACCGGTTACTAAATTGAGTCAAAGTAAGAGTGTCGGCGAAGGACTGTATTATGCGCTGCCACAACAGGTATTGAGATTTAGAATTATTGTGAAGAGAACGGACTATATCAAAGGTCTTTATATGGACTATGCACGACCGTTACTGGGTGCTAACAATGTCATCCATAGAGATTCTGTTTCCTATAGTATCGCAAACATTGAAATGATTACCGAAAGCCGAATAGATCCGTCGCAAATATACTATATACAGCCTAAAGGAGATGCTATTTCGATAACGTATGCTGAAACAAAATTTCCTCTCATCCAATCCATCACAGTGGGTATGCCGGAAGACCCGAAAAAGCGAAGTAATCAAGCGGAACCCGCCATAGATGTGATGACAGATAACCCAGTATCGGATTTTTCAACGATACCCTACACCAATATTCGCAATGCTTTTAATGGCAGCCTTATTATGAATAACACGACGATGTTTACTGCTGCTACTGACCTTGTCTCTCGACTTGTAAAAGTACGTGAAGAACGCCAAAGATTGTTAGGTAGTTTTTATGAAATAGCTTATAGTGCGGAAACTTTTGACCTGTTGAAAAAGAGCTTTGATGAGACGGAACATGATATTATGGCGTTGTTTAGTGGTTATACCAACACTACTTACGAAACGTATTATTTGGAGTATCTGCCTCAAAAGCGTACGATAGCAACGCCTCAACGCGGCAGTATTAAACGACTTGCAGATACGGTTTTTGCGGCGTTCTCGGAAGTGAAAGGGTATTCTACGGTCAATATGGATGAAGATACGCCGGTACTGCGATTGCAGATTTTACCGGAAGAATCTTTGGATAAAGCTTTTATCACTTCGACAGTAGAACAGAAGGGGTTTGTGTATTGCATACCGTCTTATGCTACAGTACAACTTATGCTATCCGGCGGAGTGGTGTTTTCTGAACGTGTACAATTAAGTCAATTAGGTGTGGTTCGGACGTTACCGACGATGTTTGGACGTTTTGTATTTTCCCCGCACTACGGCACATTGATAAAAGTGGACAAATAGTAAAAATAAAGCGTTCTCGTAAGCCGGATTCTGTTTTTAGTTTGTCATTTATCTACGTGGATGATTGCTCATACACTCTATCGATCTACCCCCCGTCATTGGTCTAAACCTCCCTTAGCATACGGTATATTTGATCTTTCAACCCATGAGGTTTACCCCGATAGTCTGTCGCCAAACTATCGTGGGAGCTTTTACCTCCCATTTGCACCCTTACCCCATCGAAATGAGGCGGTTATTTTCTGTGGCACGGCTGTCCTTTGCTTGCGCAAAAGCCTTCCTGTTAGGAAGCATGGCGGCTTAGTGTTGCCCGGACTTTCCTCTCCATTTGTTACCTTTTCGCAGGCAAATGCGTCGTCTTCGTGGGAAAAAGCACGAGATAGTGCAAATGCTATGTTTTTCAAAATTGAGCAAGAAAAACGATATGTAGATGAATTACGTGTAGCTGATTTGAACTATTTGCCAATAGGGCTTTCTAAAACTATCGCCCCGATCCCTGAGCGTAGTTGAAGGGCAGCGGCAGTCAATTGTCTGAACCATGATTCGTAGGATTAAAGGATTAACAGGATAATACAGAATTGAGTGTGGAGTGTGGAGTGACACACAGGAATTGAAAATCCCCCCACATTCATTGTTAATTGTTCATTATTCATATCACTTCGCTACGCTCGTGATATTAACAATTGAGAATTGAGAATTGAGAATTGAGAGTAGAGAATTGAGAGTAGAGAATTGAGAGTGGAGAATTGAGAAATGTAGAAATGTAGAAATTGAGACACGCCACATATTGTTCATTGTTCATTGTTCATTGTTCATTGTTCATTGTTCATTGTTCATTGTTCATTGTTCATTGTTCATTGTTCATTGTTCATTGTTCATTGTTCATTGTTCATTGTTCATTGTTCATTGTTCA
>BNXT01000038.1 GCA_025999775.1 Bacteroidia bacterium
TATCTATTTTATGTGCCTATTTGGTTAATATCAATACATTTGCCGTACTTGGCGCTGTGATTTTTGTTTGGTGCTATAGGGATTTTCTCTATCCAAATCACAATCTAAATTCCTGTTTACTACAAATCCAGATGCCAACACGAAGAAAACGGCATTACTAAACTTTATTGTCAAGGGAATAGCCTTTAATTTAGCTAATCTATTGTATATTGCTACGGTATTTTTGGCTTTCCGACATTTTGATAAATTTGACATTCTACTCTTCAATGCACTTTGGATAATTTTTTGTTTGATGGGCTATGCCTATTCTTTCTTTCTAAAACGACAGTACGTAGCGCTTGATATATTCATTGTTTTCGTAATGTTACTCATTGTCTCTTTTTTTATGATTTGGAAATGATTGATATAATACATACTATGTTATGATTACAGTTAAGAATTTGTGCAAGGCATACAACAAAAAATCTGTGTTAAAAGATTTAGATTTAACTATTGCAACAGGTAAGATACAAGCTATACTGGGACGTAATGGTGCGGGAAAATCTACCTTAGTTCACTGTATTGCCAATATTATCAATTGGGATAAAGGGGAGGTCTTTATTAACGATACATTGGTAACTCAAGACGAAGATTATCGAAAAGGGGTGGGTTATATGTTTCAAGATCCTATTTACATTGATCGGTTTTCGGCTTCTGAATATTTAGAATTTGTAGGCTATTTATACAGTTTACCCAAATCGGTCATCAAACAACGAATAGAATTTTTACTCAAACTTTTAGATTTACCAAATGACCGCAAGTTTATAGAGTACTATTCGTATGGAATGAAAAATAAGGTTTCTTTAGCGGCAGCATTACTCCATAAGCCTAAATATCTTATTCTTGACGAACCCTTGAACGGTATTGATTTTTTATCTTGCCAACGCATCATTCGTGAATTGAAAACAATGGCAAATTCAGGAGCGACAATATTAATTACATCGCACCAACTTGAACTTATGACAGATACTGCGGATCTTTTAGGTGTATTAAAAGATGGCTACATAACGTTTAATACAGAGACGTATCGTTTATCAGAAATGGCGCATAGAGAAGGCATATCTATCGCCAATTTAATAGAACAAGAACTTCATTAATATAATAGAAATAATTATGGCTCCCTTTTTTGCTACCTATCTCTCTCTCAAAAAGCGCTACTATTTTTTGTTGGTTGTATCTTTGCTTCTATTGATAGGCTATTTTCAACAGGAATTGACGCTGGTATTTCAACTGCAAAATCCCGTAGTCGAAAAAATAGGACGCGAACGCTTTATTACCATCTTTAACAAGTATCGTTGGATAGGGTTTCTATTCGTTCCTATTGTTGTTCTAATTAGAGTTTGCTACACCTCCATTTGCCTCTATATCGGAAAAGTGTTTAACGGCATAACCTCTAATGCCGGTTTTGTGTCATGCTACAATATCGCTCTCAAGGCAGATATTGTCTTCGTTTTAAGTTCTATTCTGTCTTTTATTCTGATATTGTGCAGTGGCGTTCAACAAGGACAACAAGCCATGCAATACACATCTCTACTTTGTTTAGTGGACGTTGATACATTAGACAAATGGTTAGTAGCGCCACTTGCCGCCATCAATGTGTTTGAAGTCCTCTATTGGCTGTTTATGGCACAATTATTGACTGTTTCAAACACTATAAAATACGGAGAAGCGCTACGATTTGTTGTGTCCTCTTACGGATTAGGTTTTTTATTGTACCTGATTTTCATGATGTTTTTGTTGCTTTATTTAATCGTATAACACGTATGAACAAAAAACGTATCCTAACGATAGTTTTGATAACAGTAACACTACTTTTAGTTACACTTTTGTCTGTGCAATTGGGAAAACACTACAACACTGTCAAAATGTACAGACAATTACCGGATGTTACTTTGCTTCAAATGGATAGCACAGCGTTTTGCACGTCGGAATTGAAAGAGATTAATAAATCGCTTGTTATCTTCTACTTCCATCCAGATTGTGATTTTTGTCAAATGGAAATTGAGTCAATACTGAAATCACAAGAAAAACTACATCATACACAATTATTGTTCGTGAGTTTTGCTTTGATAGAAGAAATAAAGCCATTTTTAGAGACTTTTCCTATTGACACAATACCTAACGTTCTTATTGCCATGGATAATAATTTGGAATTTACCAACACTTTTAAACCAAAATCTATTCCTGCTACCTATATTTACAACGCGCAAGGAACCCTTCAAAAGGTACTGACAGGACTGTCTTCATTGGAGGTTATCCTAAAAATAATAACTCGCAACAATGCAGAATAGAAGCAACTATGAACGGGTATTTGTGCAACAACATGACGAAACAGACTGCGGCGTAGCCTGCCTATTATCGCTTGTACACTACTACGGAGGCGACACTACCTTGGGGCATTTACGCAAATTAAGTGGTACTTCAACGACCGGAACCACGCTACTTGGACTGTATCAAGCAGCTGATAAAATGGGGTTTGATGTTCAAGGTTGTGAATCCGACATCAAAGGACTTGTTGAACACGGAAAACCGGTGATACTACATATCATAGTAGATAAGAAATTTGAACATTATGTCATTTGCTATGGCATTGAAGATGGGCAATTCATTATCAGCGACCCCGCCAAAGAAGTATCACTCTATTCTGAAAAAGATTTATCCGCAGTATGGACAGGGAAATGCCTTACATTAGAACCTAACAAAAACTTTATTGCAAAAGAGCGCATAAAAAAAGAGAAATGGGAATGGATTAAAACTCTTATGCGAGCAGATATTGGGATTTTATCAGTAAGTGTGTTCTTAGGCATAATCTTGGCTATTCTGGGGGTTGTGATGGCTGTTTTCTCTCAAAAATTGATAGACGAAGTACTCCCTAACAAAAATATGCAAAAATTGGTTTTGGGATTGGCGCTTGTAACTTTACTTTTGTTGGCACGGTTATTTATGCAAGCCATCCGACAAAGGTTACTAATCACACAAAGTAAGAACTTTAACAATCGCATTATTGACTTTTTTTACAAGAAATTGCTTCGGTTACCAAAGATATTTTTTGACAGCCACAAAACCGGCGATATGGTTGCTCGCCTCAATGATACACGCAGAATACAAGGGGTTATCAGTTCGGTGTTGGGGAGTGTCGTAATAGATAGCTTAGTTGCGTTGGTATCTCTATGCATCTTGGCGTATTACTCGTGGCAAATAGCAATCATTGCAATACTCACCATTCCTGTATTTTTTGCAGTAATCTATGCCCACAATACAAAGATACTAAAGCAACAACGAGAGGTAATGTCTGGTTATGCCGCAACAGAAAGCAATTTTATAAATACAATTAACGGTATAACCACAATAAAGAATTTCAACCGAGAAACCATTTTTCAAACAATCAATCAACAACTATATGCTTTGTTTCAAAACACAATCTACAATTTGGGGACTACACAAATAAAAATTGGCATGCTGTCAGGCATTGTAGGACTTGTAATTATGATGAGTATCATTGCATATAGCACGATACAAGTGATATAGTATGCTTTATCTATGGGGGAAGTGATGGCTATTATTAGTATTACAGGGTCTTTGTTTCCATCTATTGCTAATCTTGCATTGGTAGCCATTCCAATCAATGAGGCGAAAATTGCTTTTGATAGAATGTTTGAAATAATTGGACAAAAAGGAGAGCCTGAGAAGAGTGAAAATCAATATGTCAAAATTGAAGATGTAAATCGATTCGTTTTATCAGATATAGACTTTCGGTTTGTCGGACGGAAACGCTTACTCAATGGGATTAACATGGAATTTAACAAGGGTGAACTAACCTGCATTATCGGAGAAAGTGGTTGTGGAAAAAGTACGCTATGTCAAATTATGCAACGTTTTTACCAACCTGAAAGCGGTGTAATGTTAATAGATGATATGAATGTCGAGACCTACAGTTTATCGGAATGGAGGCATACAATCGCTGTCGTTCCGCAGGAGATTTTTATCTACAATGGCACACCGTATTAGACAACTTGTTTTTCGGGCAACCACCACAGGACATAACACATTTTCAGAACTTTTGTGTTCATCATAATGTTGATACATTTTTCAACGCATTGCCACAAGGCTTGATGACCATTGTTGGTGAAGATGGTATCAATCTTTCGGGTGGACAAAAACAATTGATTGCTTTTGTAAGAGCCATTTATAACCCCTTTAAGATTCTTATTCTTGATGAAATGACCTCGTCCATGGATCGTACTATGGAGGCACATATCAACCGTATTTTGAAAACTATTTCAAAATACAGAATTGTTATTTTTGTGACTCATAAATTACACACCGTTAAAAATATGAGTGATAGAATTTATATCGTAGAAGACGGAAAAGCCACAGTAAAAGGCTCCCATACAGAGTTAATGCGTACACAGAATTTTTATAGCGAATACTGGAATTAGGAACGATGCATTCTATAGATCATTTTGAAGAAATACTGAGTTCTATACGTCAAAATCCTATACGAACTGTTTTAGCAGGGTTTGGAGTAGCATGGGGTATATTCATTCTCACAATTATGCTCGGTATAGGACAAGGCTTTCAGGACGGAGTAATGGAAATGTTTAATGCTTTTGCCCAAAAAAGTATGTTTGTCTATGGTAATCATACATCTTTAAAATACAATAACTACAGCGAAGGTAGAGAAGTCATTTTTGATGAAGCGTACCTTAAAAATCTAAAAGATAGATATGAACAAATTACAGCTATATCACCCCAAAAGCAACTACAATTATCCGTCAAACATGGTAATAAAACCAATGTATTTACGACTATTGGTATCAATGAAGATTACTTTAGAATAAAGATATTGGAAGTAACTGACGAGGGACGATTATTTAACAGCATCGACCTCAATGCTAAGCGTAATGTTGTAATTGTCGGCGAGGGTATTACAAATTTTTTTTTCAACCAAAAGCAAGCAATCAACAACTATGTTGAAATAGCAGGTGTTCTTTACAAAATTATCGGCGTATTAAAGGATGATAATATCTTTGCAGCTTCCGATGTAAATACCATCTATTTGCCCTATAAAACGCTTATTGACAATATAAAAGATGGTCATGGTAACAATAGTGATTTTCATGCATTCGCATTATTACTACAAGATAATACCGATACAAAACAATTTGAAGATGAATTGAGGAAATACATTGCTCATAAATCCAATTTCGACAGCGATGATGCACAAGCGCTTTACATTGCCAATTACCAATCCCAAACAGAGAGTTTCGATACTTTGTTTCGTGGGCTTAAAGGGTTGATTTGGATAATAGGACTTTGTTTTTTACTGAGTGGAATAGTCGGAATATGCAATATTATGCTGATCATAGTGCGGGAACGTACCTGTGAAATTGGTATCCGCAAAGCGATAGGAGCCTTATCAAAAGATATTATTTTAATGATTATTATAGAATCTATATCTATTACACTGATTTCAGGACTATTTGGAATAATTTTAGGATATGGAGTATTGCAACTCATAGAATGGTTAATAGGAGGAACTTCCTACAGTTCGTTGATTCCTCAAATAACTTTTGATTTATCAGCAACCTTGTTTGCACTGCTGATACTTGTTATAACAGGAACATTGGCGGGATTGTTTCCGTCGATGAAAGCCGCACAAATAATGCCGATTAATGCTATAAACCAAGAAAATAGGGGGTAATTTATCATGAAAGTCTTCAATGTTATTGCAGTATTGTTTTTTGTAACTGTTGTCAGTATCATTAGTTATAATGTTTTAAAAAGAGACCGCAACAATTTTTACAGTTTCATTCAATCTGAATATAGAGATATTACCGAAAAGATATATATTGCAGGTAATGTATATCCGGTGAAAGAAGTGGAAATAAAATCGCAATTGTCGGGTATTATAGATAATATTTTTGTCAAAATAGACGATAGCGTGACGATTAATGCACCCATTGCAACTATAAAATTAGTACCTAATCCTTCAGACATCGAACGAGTAGAAAATAATGTAACTTTATCGCAAATTGATTACACTGCAAAACAAACGGAATATAAGCGATCAGTAAGCTTGTTTAGCAAAAAGGTCATTAGCAAATCAGAAATGGACGAAATGCGAAGACAATATCTTACAAGTAAAAAACAATACGAATCCGCAACCAATCAGCTTGATTTATTAAAAAATGGACACATAATTTCAAAAAATATTTCTAATATAGTTACATCCAGTACAACAGGCATTATTATTGACATTCCAATTGAAATTGGCGCTTCCGTCATTGAAAGAAACAATTATAACCCCGGTACTACTATCGCCATTGTGGCAGACCTTCACAAATTTATTTTCCGTGCATTGATAGCAGAACACTATGTAAAATCTATCAAAATTGGCGATGAAATCAAGCTCTCATTCAATGCTTACGATTCACTGCAAGTCGTTGCCTGTATTCAGAAAATATCATCAAAAGGTAATGTGATTAATGATGGAGGAGCGGTTAAATACTTGATAGATGCTGAATTTGATATGGTAGAAAATATGCCTCTATTACGTTCCGGCTATTCCGCGAGCGCAGAGATCATACTGCATGAACGAAAAAACGTACTTTCTATTCCCGAAAAATACGTACATTTCAGTAACGATTCCATTTATGTGAACATTTATGATACGTTAACAAACAAACATATTCCACAATTGATTAATATTGGCGTTTCAGACGGTACTTACGTGGAAATTGTAAACGGGTTGACGAGCACCGACAGAATAATCACAAAAGGGTCAAATTGACCTGCAATCCTAATTAATATCCATCACATCATCCAATAACGGAAGAAAACCTTTCCATTCATCAAACTGCGTAGTAGCAAAATATACTCAGCCTTGATTTTTTCTTTTGTTACTTTTCTTTTGTATCAAGACAAAAAGAAAAGTAAGAAGGGAAATAACTTTACGCCATTTCAATTTTTTTTGTATTTTTGTATCCCATTCTTTTAAAGTTGTCGTGAATCTAAAATAACACTATGAAAACAAAACACCTATTTTTAATCTTGGCAATTGCAACAATTGTCGTATCTTGTACTCGGCATTGCGAATTTCCGGAACAATTAAAAAATTATGTCCCTTATAGCGTCGGAGACATTATAACCTTCGTAAATCAAAACAATGAAACTTTGGTTCTTTCTGTGAAAGTGATGGATTTTTCTGAAGATCGTAATGAAAGAACTGGATTGGGAGCTAAAAGCTATTGTAATTATAATTCGGCTTTTGAGGCTATGGACGAAAGAAATGACTTTTTTATTAAATGTTTTATATCTGGTGATAAATTTCCAGGGTACTGTAGTATCTTATTGTACATGAATGGATTTCACAAGAACATGAATGTGGGGATACCTGCAAAAAAAATGGAAGATAGTCTTGTAATGGACAATCATCCAGACAACATAAAAGGAGATAAATACATCGACAGAGTTAAACTCGTTAAGGGTAAGGGTATTACGGAAATTCATTATTCAGATGGTACTACATGGAAAATAAAATAATAAAAAATACGCTATGAAAACAACCGATCTCATTAAACCTCTATTGCTGACAGTTGTAGCCATACTCGCAATGTCTAGCTCCTGCGAAAGAGAAGAACCGCCCTACATAATGCCCCCTGAAACCACTACAGGAGCTAACACGTTTGGATGGTACGTTAATGATGTACTCTACACATCATATTATAAACAAGGACTTAATTGGATGGGAGGGAATACTACAGCGAGTTATAATTCCGATAGCGATGAATTAATGCTTTATCTTCGATGTAATGAAGGTAAAGGAAATACAGGTATATATGGACGCTAACCTCTCATGTGGGTCTATATAGCAATGATTTGCATAACAGCTACTAATTTCTCCACTGATTAGGACTTGTTTATTCTCAACCCTATATTTTTCGGGTATTTCACTACTTGGACACAAAAGAGAAAGATCATCAGCAGAGGAAATTAGAAATACCTCTGTCGCTACAGTATCAATTCTAACACAACCTTTAGTTATATAGGCAGGTTTATTGTCTAATATTTCTGCAACTGCCAAATCATCACACAAAGGAAGGTTGTACTTACCTATATCCTCTTTATCTCTACACGCTATTAGCGCTATCAACAAAAGCCACAGTCCAATTTTTGAAAGTACTATTGTTTTCATAACATTTTAACTTTAGTTATTATGAAAATAAATTTATACTCGTTTGAAGGCACTCCTTTTTCACCTTTATACATAGCCAGATGAATACGTAAATTATCCGCAGTTAGAACCTCACCGATATCAAAAAGTTCAAGCATTTTTCGAGGGAAATAAGCTGGTGCACGATCAGAATGCATAGAGGCAATTAGATTTTCTAAAAATATAAAATCCGATGTATCGCTTTTCATTCTATAGCCGAAACATGGTGCAGAAGCGACCTTTAATGATTTATCTGTGCCATCTATCATAGCAAACAAACTTACATACAATCGAACGTCATATCTATCTTCAGGCGTCACAAAATCCACAAGAGAGCAATCTATTAAACGATTTTCTACATCTGTAAATGAAAACGAAAAAGAGTGTCCTGCAACATTACGAACTTGAGTTTCGCCATAGCCTAAACTAAACATATCAACAACTTCTTTAATCTCGAAATTTTTTCTGCATGCCGTTAACATTATCAACAATATCAATAGTCCAATTTTTGAAATTAGCGTTGGTCTCATAGTATCTTTTTGGGGTTTAATGATTTGTTCCTAATCTTTACTATCGCAAATTTACAAAAAATTTCCAATTACGCACAAACAACTTAAAATTGCTAAACTAATCGT
>BNXT01000039.1 GCA_025999775.1 Bacteroidia bacterium
ATTTATATTTTCACGTAATTATAATCTCTATAAGCTCAAATTCTTCATTAGCTAAACAAAAATTATCATAGACAACTTTATCAATTTCTTTTTCTTTTAAGAAGATCTTCTATTTGTTCACAAAAAAACTTGTGAATTGCAGGCGATAAATTAGGCAAAGGCAACTTTTCTAATGATTGAATATTCAACATTATATCGCCAGCACCAGTTGTATCGCTATTGTTGTAGATAAAATATTTTGCATAAGAACTGCATAAAACACCCAAAATGAACAAATTATCATTTGAAGTTATAAAAGAAGCAGAAATCAAAGCCTTGTTGGATAAACAAGTTTCCAAAAGCGCCATTGCCCGAATTTTGGGTGTGCATCGGCTTACGGTGACGGAGTTTGTGAAAGAGCTGTGAATTGTAAATAATGTAGAATTTGTGTATCTTTGCAGAAAAATACAGACCAGATATGAATGATAAAGAAATAAAAACCATCATCGCCGATATTCAGGCATCTCCAAAAGAGAGTGAATGGGTTGAAGTAAAGAAAAATAACTATAATCCGGAACTTATTGGTGAATATATTTCCGCGCTGGCGAATGGTGCTGCGTATATGGGACAATCGAAAGCCTATTTGGCTTTCGGCATAGATGATGCTACACACGCTATTGTAGGTACAACTTACCATCCAAAACTTGATAAAATAGGTAATCAAGAAATAGAAAACTGGATAGCCACACAACTTTCGCCTCGCACTGATTATATCATTCAAGAAATTGTAGAGAACGATAAGCATATTGTGCTATTTATCATTGATTCTGCCGGAAATACTCCTGTAAAATTTAAGGGAACGGCTTGGATAAGAGTTGGCTCATACAAGAAAAAACTGTCAGACCACCCAGAACGCGAACGTAAAATATGGCAAAATACGCATAACAGTACTTTTGAAACTAAAATTGCATTAAGTGGTATCAATGCAGATGAGGTATTAAAAGTTATTGATTATCCGTCAGCCTTTCGCTTGTTGAATATTCCTTTACCTGATAATCGAATTGGTATTTTGGAGAAACTTATCGAAGAAAAAATTATCAATAAACGGGCAGCAAGTTATGATGTTACAAATCTTGGTGCGATTCTTTTTGCTACCGACTTGAAATATTTCAGCAGTCTATCAAGGAAAGCCGTTCGGGTGATTTTTTATAAGGATAACAATAGAATTAATGCCATTAAAGAACAGGTTGGTGCAAAAGGCTATGCCATTGGGTTTGATGGTTTAGTGGATTATATTAATTCTAATCTTCCTGTAAATGAGCAGATTGGTAAATCTGTCAGGATTGATACACCTATGTATCCACCTGTGGCAATTCGTGAATTTGTTGCCAACGCATTGATACACCAAGACTTTTCAATAGGTGGGACTTCTCCAATGATTGAAGTTTTCCATAGCCGCATAGAAATAACAAATCCGGGAAAGCCATTGATAGATACTTTACGATTTATTGACCACACCCCACTAAGCCGCAATGAGCAATTAGCATCCATAATGAGGCGAATGAATTTTTGCGAAGAACGAGGCAGTGGTGTTGACCGTGCATTAGAACAATGTGAGTTGTACCAGTTACCTGCCCCTGATTTTCAAGAAGAAGATGATTTTACGCGGGTTACGCTATTTGCTCCTAAAACTATGCGACAAATGAACAGAGAAGATAAAGTTCGGGCTTGTTATCAACATTGTTGTTTACAATATGTTACGGGAGAAAAAATGACTAATGAAACTTTGCGTAAGCGATTAGAAATAAATGATAAAAATTACCCTATGGCTTCAAAAATAATTTCCGACACCATAACTGAAAAATTAATACGATTAGATGATTCTTCTCGCTCAAGAAAATATGCTCAATATGTTCCTATTTGGGCTTAATTCTTATGTAATGGCAGAGTAATTATTAAGTGCAATAATCGATGTAATTATTTGATATTCAGCACTATTATTATGTATTAGCAGAGTAATTCCGCCGAAATTGGACGCAACCTTATCTCGCAGCGCACCAAAAAAGCTTTAGCCCGCAAACGAATGGAACGGCAAAGAAAAATTGACTGATACCTATTTTGTTATTAAAGACTAGCGCTTACCAACGAATAGTTTACTTTTTAGTCCCCGATTTCTTTGCAGGAATAACGTATTTGGACGCTTCGTATTTTTCAAAGAGATAGACGCCTGTCCATTTGAATTGTTGATTGCCAATAGTGTGGGTGTGAATAGCTTTGGGGTCAGTATTGTTGTTAGCTATCGCAAATAACCATTCGTTACCGTTTTTCTCCTTAAACTTCAGGATACTTGCCTGATTATCACTTAATAATAGCGTCAGTGTATCAAATTTGGAGTAGGAGTTATTGACATATTCAAAAGGCTCGTTATATTCGCCATGAGGCTCGATAATAGAGGCAAACGTGAAGGTGTCAACATTAGTATTTCGGATGATGAAGCCCTTTTCCGGACGCAAAGACATTTCGGGGTCATTAGCGCCAAGCTGTACGAAGAACACTTCTGTTTCCGGCGTAGCTGTAGCGTTTACGCTGTAAAAACGTTCGTCGTTGTACCACGTAAACAGCAGTTGGTCGGATTCGGCTTTACCATCAGCGGTATTGAACAAATGTTGATAGCCGTATTTCTTACCCAAAGCTTCCCAAGTTTGATGGGATGCGTATTTAACGCTGGTTTCTATCAGCGATCCATTGTAATAAAGGGGCAAATCATACGTATGTTTAGCGGGTGATACTAAGCGAAAAAGATCAATGATGACCGGTTTTTCCCATGTTTCGTTGGCGAGCATAGCCATGGTACGTTGCATCTTCACGTTGGGGTAGGCGGTACTGTCGTAGGCGCTCATTACTTGTTGTGCAGGATTACTGATGTCGAAGAAATAAGCTTCGGCATGTTTATCGTCGGCTATTTTGGACTCCGCTTTATATTGTGCGGTTTCATCTACTACGACGGTGTTATGTGCAACGGTTTGTTTGCCCCATGTTTTGTTTTCGGGCAGGTAGCGTCCGCCGCGTTTTTGCACGATATTAAGAAAACGTACAGCCCCATAGTCGGAAATTATCAATTTGCTTTGGTCGTAAAGCATCATTGACAGCTTGTCGAAATGTCCGTGTTCCATACCATAAACGCCGTACTTCATGATGAGGCTCAGTTGGTCTTTGCCATCTCCGTAACGAAGAAAGCCTGTTGCGCCTTGTTTACCATCGCTACCGTCACGCAGTAACATGGAATGTCGGCGAAAATTAGTTGAGGCTTTCTGTTCTGCAATGGCTTTCGCAACAGCAACGCCTTCTTTGGAAAGCATGATACAGTCTTGCTGTTCAGCCACATAGAGTAAATCGGGATTATTAGTACGACTATAAGCAATATCTACAGCCGAAATAACTTCCTGACTTGTCCATGCTTTTTCGCGTATAGCATCATTGAATGGGAGAAACTGTCCTTTGCTGTCGGTCATTTGCAAGAGGGTTAGAGGCGCTTTGAGTAACGTACTATCTTTAAAAGCAAAGATACGTTGGGCGGGTTGATTATTGTCGATAACGGTGGCGGTCAATCCAAAGGGCCAATAGGCATAACGCAGATAGTAAGGTCCTTCAACGTAGTAACCGTCGGGTGAATAAAGTTTACTGATAAGCTCAAAGAAGCCACTTTTCCCATCTTTATTGCCACCTTTTAAGCCTTGTTCAATCATTTCGTTATCATTCAGAACATATCCTGTCATGATTACGCCTGCCACATTCCACGCACCGTGATTGTGAATCATATTGAACACTTTATTACAGTCCACGATATTGAACTTTACGGCAAGTCTAAACAGGTTATTTTCAATAATTTGTCTATCTGAGGCAGAGATATAGTCAAACACTGCGTCATAAGCTTGGATGGCGTTTACTAACCATACAGCGTCGTTGAGGCTTTGCCAAAACAGCTTCCCGGGTGCGCTTGAGTTTTTTCCTTCGGGGTGGATACCTAATGTTGGGTACAATTTGGCATACGCGAGTAGCATCTCTTTTACAAATTCCGCATAGCGCGTATCATTCAAAACTTGCCATAGTACGCCGGCTTTATTCATGGCGCTATAGTTAGATTTATGTTTTTCGTGGGTGTAGCCGCCGCCGGCATCCACCGGAACGGGCACCTCAATGCCCGCTGCGAGATTAGCTTCCACTTCCGCTTTAGCAGCGTCAAACGTCTTGTCCAACAAGGGGTATTTACCTAAACCGTCACGAAGTACCTTGACGCCCTCTTGCGTGAGAATTAAATTGGGATGTTTAACTTGCGAAAAAGCAGTCAAACTCAGAGTTAATGCGAGGATAATGAGAATACGTTTCATATTTGTAGTTTAAATTGGTCAACCAATTGTGCAAATATACGTAAATTTTTTAAATTATGCTATTTCAATTTTAATAATATTTCGCTACAGGCATCTTCTAATAATTCGATAACATAATCAAAGCCGGATTGCCCTTGATAATAAAAGAATAGTTTTTACCATGATACTCGCTATTATGAATTTTAGGGGAAACAATTTTACATAAACTTTTGAATTGTATTGAGATATATTTATTGACATAAGATGGTATATCACACCCTATTTTTTTTGAAATTCTCCGCTTGCTCAAATATTTCAACATAAACTTCATCCCGTTCTACCGGTGGATAGCCAAATTCGTCCAACAACAAAATCAAGCCGACTTTCAATGCTGATTTTATGTCGTCGCGCTTACTCCAATCCGGAAATTTCGTTTGCGAATCGACTAATTCTTTGACGGCTTTGGCAAGTTCAATCATTTGAGCGTCCGGATATTTGAAATCGTATTTGATGCAGAGGTCTTTTAGTATGTCGTAAAAGGCTTTTTCTTCAAGGTTGATGCCTAATTCGTCGCCTGCCGAAAATTCTTTGCGAACTTCCCAAATTAAATTCGTGAGTTGTTCCGCCATTTCTTCATAGACTTCGCTTCGCAAAATATCGCTCTCATCGCGCTGATTATACCTTTCTACTAACGATTGCATTTTCTTTGAAAAGTCGATGCCTTTTATTCTGTTTACCTTCTTTATTTCGCCAATAACCTTTGCCAAGAGTTGTTGCAGCAATTTGATTTTCGTATTCGGCAGTTTGATGTTATTGATTTTTGCCAAATAATCTTCATCAAAAAGGTCTTGTTCGGATTGATTTTCGTCGCCCATTTTGAAAATTTCTTCCACGCCATCGCTTGCCAACGCATTTTTAATCATTTCACGAACACGGGCATTCATCTGTGCGGTGTCGGGTGCATCGCCTTTGGTCAGTTTGGCAACGATGGAACGAACGGCTAAATAGAAATGCGTATAATCTCGTTCCTGTTGGGTCAATTGTTCGCTTCCGGCGCAGATGTCGTAAGCGGCTTTTAAGCGTTTCACCAATCCCATAAAGCGGGTTTCCACCTCTTTGGTTTGTTGCACATATTCGGCAGCCATATTCAAGGTGTTTAATTGTTCCAATGCGCCGCCGGCAAAGTATTTTGTATTGTCGAATTTGTGGAAAATCTTTGACAAAAGGTCTAAATGATTGCGAACATCGACCAAGGATTGTGCAATATCTTCAAAATTATTTTCATCGCCTTTGTTGTATTTGGCTAAGGCTAAGTTCATTTGCTTTTTGATGCCGATATAGTCCACGACCAAGCCTTTGTTTTTGCCTTCAAATTTGCGGTTTACGCGCGAAATGGTCTGAATCAGATTGTGTTGCTGAATGGGTTTATCAATGTAAATGGTGTCCAAAAATGGTACGTCAAAGCCTGTAAGCCACATATCGACTACGATAGCAATTTTGAAATTGGATTTCTCGTTCTTAAATTCCGTGTCCAATGTTTTGCGGTATTCCTTGCTACCTAACAGATTGTACAACGTTTCGCCATCGTCTTTCCCACGAGTCATTATCATTTTGATTTGTTCCAACTCCCATTCGGGACGGAGGGCAATGACGTTTTTGTAAAATTCGTATGCAATTTCGCGGCTGCTGCACACAAACAGGGCTTTTCCGCAAACAGTTGCACCTTCGGAAACGCGGTTTTCATAATGCTTGATAAAATCTTCTGCCAAGGCTTGCAAACGTTTCGGGTCGCCCAATATCGCGTTCATTTGTGTTGTTTCTTCTTTGCTTTTTTCTATCTGATATTCATTGGCTCCTGCTTCTGCCGCTTCTTCGTAGTAGCGTTCAATCTTTTCTAACTCGCTGTTGTTCAGCACCACTTTTGCCGCTCTGCCTTCATACACAATGCGCACTGTAATTTCGTCTTCGACGGATTCGGTCATCGTGTAGGCATCGACCACTTTTCCGAAAACATCCAATGTGGCATCTATCGGCGTACCGGTGAAGCCAACAAAAACGGCATTGGGCAGAGAGTCGTGCAGATATTTGGCAAAGCCATACGTTTTTGCAACGCCTTTTTCGGTGATTTTAATTTTCTGGTCGAGGTTGATTTGGCTGCGATGGGCTTCGTCGGAAATGCAAATGACGTTGTTTCGTTCGCTTAACAACTTCGTATCTTCCGTGAACTTGTGAATCGTGGTAAGAAACACGCCACCACTTTGTCGGCTTTGAAGCAGTTCCCGCAAATGCTCGCGACTTTCAACGCTGATGATGATGTTGTCGCCGATAAATTGCTTGGCATTGGTAAATTGGCGGGATAATTGGTCATCCAAATCGGTGCGGTCGGTTATCAACACTATCGTGGGACTTTCAAAATGCAGACTGCGCATCAATAAGCGCGTGAGAAAAAGCATCGTGAAACTTTTGCCGCAACCGGTGGCGCCGAAATAGGTACCGCCTTTGCCATCTCCGTCGGGTTTTTGAGCGGTTTTTATATGTTCGTAAAGCCGTTTGGCGGCATAGTATTGTGGATAACGGCAAACAATCTTTTCGTTTTTCTTGGAAGTATCAGGGATATAAATGAAATTGCGGATAATATCCCGCAACTGATTTTGATTCAACATTCCGCGCACCAAGGTAAACATACTGTCGATGCCATCCTTATCTCTTGCCATTCCTGCAATTCTGCGCCATGCGTAGAAAAATTCGTAAGGTGCGAAAAATGAACCGGCTTTGTTGTTCACGCCATCGCTGATTACACAGAAAGCATTGTATTTGAACAGTTCGGGAATATCTCTTTTGTAGCGTGTAGTCAGTTGAACGTAGGCATCGTGAATAGTTGCTCCTTCGCGAATGGCACTTTTGAACTCAAACACCACCACCGGCAAACCATTGATATAGAGAATGCCATCGGGAATGCGCTTTTCCGTCCCGACGATTTCCAATTGATTGACAAACTTGTAGATATTATGATTTGTGCTAAAATCAATCAACTCAACGTGAATATCTTTCCGGTTGCGGTCTTCGCGTTTCAGGATAAAACCGTCTGACAGCCATCGCTGAATGGTTTTGTTACTTTCGTATAGGTCGGAAGCAGGCAAGGTTTTCAGTTGCAAGATGATTGTTTTTGCCTCTGTTTCGGTCAGTTGCTCGTTTTCGTATCGCAATAACAAATAATGCAACAAATCTTCGTCAATCAGCACTTCATCGGCTGCACGTGCAATGCTGTCGCCTGTGAAATGCGGATAATATTCCTTTTTCAACAATTCGATAAATGCCTGTTCTAATCGCTCTTCTGTAAAATTCATGGCTGTTCGTTAAGTGTCGGTTACGCATCTTCATTAACAAATATAAGATTCCCCTTTTCTCTCATTTTTGCAAGCAATTCTTGATTCTGAAACGCTATGGTATTTCCACTTTCATCTTTGTCATACGGTTTGAATGAAATGGGGACATTATTTTCATTATCAACAAATGGATAATTGTCTATTTTTTGATTATTCCAAAATTCTGATATAATTTGGGTTGAATGTACAAAATCTAAATCTTTGCCAATTATTGTCAATCCAAGATTTTCATTGAGAGTAATACCTTTTTGTAAATTGAAGAAAATACATTGGTCTCCATTGTGTACATAAGTATATCCCAAAAAAGAATTTTTATTTTTATCAATAATAATTTCCTTACATTTTTGAATCCAAAATTGTTGGATTTCAGTCTGAGGAAGAGGAGTACTATAATGATCTATTGTTTGAGGAATGTTTTCGTATTTTTCCTTACATTTAACATTCCCAGTCTTTATCATTTCAGGAATTGCCAACCCATGGTTCACAAAAATTGTTTCCAAATCAGCTTCATTATAACTATCATTTAAGAGTTTATCTCTGGTCAACAAAATAATTTGCCGTTCTTTGTCTGATTTATTTGGATATACACAAGATAATAACACTAAACTATCCTCTCTTGATATGGTAGATGCTAAACACAAATCCAATGTTGGATTTAACAGTTCTTCATGCAAAATGTTATGCTCCCAATCAATTCCAAATTCATTAGATATTCTTTCTTTTTCAGCTAATATTCTGTTCTGAATTTCATCTTTATGGTCTTCATACTGAACGTTATCAAATTTCCATATTCCTTTTCTCCCAACCAATTTAGAAATAGAGATATTATCTTGTAACCTATTTCGCACCACTTCCCTTAAAAAGTGTTCTCTCTTTCTAACTTCAACTAACTCATACATTACATAATGAGAAGATTTCAAAGTAACAAAATCAGATGAAGAAAAGAATTTGATAGAATTATTTAAATTTTCAAAAGTTTCGTCTAAAATATCAGCTAAGATATTAGTATCCAGAAAAATATTTATTCTATATTTATCATCAACAACGATTGGCATAATGT